>NZ_SMLD01000051.1:0-53046 GCF_004352805.1 Nonomuraea mesophila | reverse complement strand
GGTGTACCAGTTCGCCGTTCCACGGGCCGGCGACACCGCGATCTACCAGGCGGGCGACCTGGAGCCCGCGCCCGCCCCCGCCAACCGCAAGCTGTTCGTCCAGCTGGGTGCGGCCGTGGGGATCATCGCGGTCGTGACCGTCGTCATGGTGGTGTGGGCGTCGGGGTCGGGGGAGCGCTCGGTGGCCGAGCCCACGCCTTCCCCTCAGCCCAGCACCGCGATCGAGGCGCCCACCGAGACGCCGTTCGACCTGCCGTCCAGCAACCCCACTCCCGGCGTCGTGACCACGCTCGACACCGAACCCACCTCGCTGCTCGAGACGTCGCAGCCCAAGGCCACGCTGGGGGAGTCCGTCCCTCCGGGCGGATGGCGAGGGTGGCTGGGGGCGTTCGACGACGCGCTGAACTCCCAGCAGGCCATGGGCGGGATCGATCCCGAGGTCGCGGCCAAGGCCCGCGAGAAGATCAGGAAGGCGGGCAGGAAGTTCGACGAGGGCCACATCGAGCCCGCGATCAACCACGTCGCCGGCGTCTACCGCGACCTGCTTCGCGCGCAGGAGAAGGGCCGCATGGCTCCAGGAGGACCGCTGGCCGCGTTCATGGGTGACTGGCGCCTCCCGGGCCGCTGACCGCCGCGACAGGGCGGGTGATCGTGATATGAGGGGCGAAACGCCGTACATTGGCCCAATGACCTTCGACCACGCCGCCCGCCGGGAGCGGCTCGCCGGGCTGCTGCCCGCCCACGAGGTCCAGGCCCTGCTCGTCACCGCGCCCGAGAACGTCCGCTACCTGACCGGGCTGGCCAGCTCCAACGCGGCCGTGCTCGTCAGGGCCGACGGGTCGGCGCTGCTGGCCACCGACAACCGCTACATCGACGTGGCGCGCGGACTCGACGTGCCGGCGGTCGAGGCGTCCGACGTGGCGGGAGCGCTGGCGGCGCCGGGGACCGGCATCGAGGCGGCGAGCATGAGCGTGGCCACCTACCGCCGGCTGGGCGAGGGGCTGGTCCCGCTCGGGCCGGTGGTGGAGGTGTTGCGCACGGTCAAGGACGACGCCGAGCTGGCGTTGCTGCGTACCGCATGCGAGCTCACCGACCAGGCCTTCGCCGACGTGGCGGAGCGGATCGCCCCCGGGATGACCGAGCGTGACCTGGCGCGCCTGCTCGACCACCGCATGACCGAGCTGGGCGCCGACAAGCCCGCGTTCGACACGATCGTGGCCGCCGGCGAGAACGGCGCGATCCCGCACCACGCCCCCACCAGCCGGGAGCTGCGCGCCGGTGACCTGGTCACCATGGATTTCGGCGCCCGCTACCGCGGCTACCACGCCGACATGACGCGCACGGTCAGCCTGGGCCCGCCCGCCGGCTGGCAGCGCGAGCTGTACGACCTGGTCGCCGAGGCGCAGCGGGCGGGCCGGCACGCCGTCGCCCCCGGAACGCCGGCGGGCGACGTGGACGCCGCCGCCCGGTCCGTGATCGCCGGCGCGGGGCACGCGGAGCACTTCAGACACGGTCTTGGCCACGGAGTCGGGCTCCGGATCCACGAGGAGCCGTTCCTGGGTCCCTCTCGGACCGGTAGACTAGAGGATCGAGTTCCGATCACCGTCGAGCCGGGGGTCTACCTTCCGGGCCGGGGCGGCGTTCGCATTGAGGACACGCTTGTGACACGCGAGGGCGGGCCGGAACTTTTCACCAGGACCACCAAGGAGCTGCTCGTCCTTTAGAGCGGCCACACGCGGGAGAAAACGAGTGGCGACGACCAACGACCTGAAGAACGGCATGGTGCTGAGGCTCGACGGCGGGGAGCTCTGGGCCGTTGTGGAATTCCAGCACGTCAAGCCGGGCAAGGGCGGCGCGTTCGTGCGCACCAAGCTCAAGAACGTCCTGTCGGGCAAGGTCCTCGACAAGACCTTCAACGCCGGCGTCAAGGTCGAGGTGGCCAACGTCGACAAGCGCGAGATGCAGTTCTCCTACAAGGACGGCGACGAGTTCGTGTTCATGGACACCGAGACCTACGACATGGTCAATGTGCCCAACGCGACGGTCGGCACCGCGGCCAACTACATGCTGGAGAACACCCTGGCCACGGTGGCCTTCAACGAGGGCTCCGCGCTCTACGTCGATCTGCCCGCCGCCGTCGAGCTGACCATCTCGGAGACCGAGCCCGGCCTGCAGGGCGACCGCTCCACCGGCGGCACCAAGCCCGCCACGCTGGAGACCGGCGCCGAGATCAAGGTTCCGCTGTTCATCACCACCGGGGAGAAGGTCAAGGTCGACACCCGCAGCGGCGAATACCTCGGCCGGGCCTGAGGTGTCGGCACGCGGCAAAGCACGCAGGCGGGCACTCGACATCCTTTTCGAGGCCGAGCTGCGCGACGAGGATCCGCTGAGGATCCTCGCCGAGCGGGTGGATCGGCAGGAGCCTCCGGTCAACGAATACACCTCCGCCCTCGTCGAGGGCGTCGCCCGGCACAACGAGCGCATCGACGAGCTGATCACCACCTACGCCGAGGGGTGGACCCTCGACCGCATGCCGGTCGTCGACCGCAATCTGCTGCGCGGCGGCACGTACGAACTGCTGTGGATGCCCGACGTGCCCGAGGGCGTGGTCATCAGCGAGTGGGTGCACCTGGCGGGGGAGCTCTCGACCGACGAATCGCCCCAGTTCGTCAACGGCCTGCTGGCCCGCTTCAAGCAACTCAAGCCAAGCCTCACCCTTTAGACACCCTTTTTCCCGCCGTCATGGCCGCGAGTTCGGGGTACGTTCCAACCACGGCGGCCTCCGTACACGAGGTGCGGGTCCGTCCGGCATGCGGGACAAGGGCGCGTCACCAGCCGCGACGCGCCCTTCTTCCTGCCGTCCGGCTAAGGTGCGCAGCATGGTGACGGAAGAGGACGTGCGCGGGCTCGCGCTGGCGCTGCCCGCGACGACGGAGAAGACCATGTACGGCACGCCCGCCTTCTACGTGCGCGGCAAATGGTTCGCCCGGATCAGGGAAGAGGGCGACGTGCTGGTGCTCCCGGTGTCGGCCGAGGAGGAGAAGGCCGGGCTCATCGCGGCCGAGCCGGCCACGTTCTTCACCACCCCGCACTACGACGGGCACGCGATCGTGCTCGTGCGGTTCGGGGCGGTGGACGCCGGGGAGATGCGCGAGCTGCTGACCGAGGCGTGGCGGTTGCGGGCGCCGAGGCGGCTGGCGGCCGACCTCGACGACCGCGCCTGACCCGCCCGGAGGAAGCCACGGACACCGGCCGTGACGGGCGCGCGGGCACCCGGGGGCGGCGGGGATTTTCACGGGTCGCATCGCGGGGGAGCGGGCGATCGCGCGCACCGCGTAGGCTGGGCCCATCCGCGGAGAAGCCGTTCGCGAAGTGCGCGTTCGCCAGGGCGCCGGTCGCGAGGGAAAGGGAGGCGAGCCGACGTTGCGTGCTGAAGGCGTCACGAGGACCCCGGCGGTGCGGACCGCCGTCGTCTGGGACGCGTTGTCTTCCGTGCTGGCGGAGCGGGCCGCCTCCACCGGGCGCGAGCGGCTCGCCATCGTCGACGCGGGCGGCGGCACCGGCGGGTTCGCCGTGCCCCTGGCGGCGCTCGGCCATGACGTCACCGTGGTCGACCCGAGCCCCGACTCGCTGGCCGCGCTCGAACGCCGGGCCAAGGAGCAGGGCGTGGGCGTGCGCGCCCTGCAGGGGGACGCCGCCGACCTGGCCGAGTTGCTCAGCCGCGACAGCGCCGACCTGGTGCTCTGCCACAGCGTGCTGGAATACGTCGAAGACCCGATCAGCGCGCTGACCGCCGTCGCCGGTCTGCTGCGCAGGGGCGGCGCCGTGAGCGTGCTGGCCGCCAACCCGGTCGCCAGCGCGATCCACCGGGCGCTCGCCGGCCAGTTCGAGGAGGCCAGGTCGGTGCTCGACGACCCGATGGGGAGCTGGGGCGAGCGCGATCCCACGCCCCGGCGCTTCGCCGCCGCCACGCTGGTCGAACTGCTGGGCGCCACCGGGTTCTCCATCGGCGCCGTCCACGGTGTGCGGGTCTTCGCCGACCTGGTGCCGAGCAGGCTCATCGACGGCGAGCCCGGCGCGGCGGACGCGCTCGTCGCGCTCGAACAGGCGGCCTCGACCCATCCGGTGCTGAGAGACATCGCCACCCAGCTGCACGTGCTCGGCCACAGGACCTAGACCCGCCGACCGGCACCGGCGCGGCGGAGATCGCGCTCACCAGCGTCAGGAAGGAAAAGATCGATGACAGCCCCCCTCGGTGTAGAACCCCTGTTCGGATAGACTTGGCGCGTGTCTCGCAAGCAGATCACCGGCATCGGCCCCGCTCCGCGGACCGGGGTCGATGACAGCGGCTGCCCGATCCTCCACGTCGACATGGACGCCTTCTATGCCAGCGTCGAGCTGCTCGAGCGGCCCGAGCTCCGCGGCCGGCCGGTGATCGTCGGCTCGCCCGCGGGGCGCGGCGTCGTGCTCAGCGCCACCTACGAGGCCAGGGCCTACGGGGTGCACTCCGCGATGCCGATGAGCAGGGCCCGCCGGCTGTGCCCCCGGGCCACGGTCATCCCGCCCAGCCACGGCAAATACTCCGAGGTCTCCAAGGGCGTCATGGAGATCTTCCACACGATCACCCCGCTGGTCGAGCCGATCGCCTCGGACGAGGCGTTCCTCGACGTCGGGGGAGCCAGGCGCAGGCTCGGCCCGCCCGCGGCCGTCGCCGCCCTGATCAGGGAGCAGGTCCTCGACCGCTACGGCATCACCTGCTCCGTCGGTGTGGCCGCGAGTAAATTTGTGGCAAAGCTCGCCTCCAAGCAGTGCAAGCCCGACGGGCTGCTGGTGGTTCCCGCCGGCGAGGTGGTCGAGTTCCTGCATCCGCTGCCCGTGTCGGCGCTCTGGGGGGTGGGTGAGCGCACCGAGCAGGGGCTGGTACGCCTCGGCATCCGCACGGTCGGAGACCTGGCCAGGGTGCCCTCCAGCACCCTGCAGCGGGAGCTGGGGCAGGCCGTGGGCGGCCATCTCGCGGCACTGGCCTGGGGGCGCGACGAACGCCCGGTGACCGCCCACGTGCCCGACAAGAGCATCGGCAATGAGGAGACGTTCGCGGCCGACGTGGACGACCCCGAGGTGATCAAGCGGGAGTTGCTGGGCCTGTCGGAGCGCGTGGCCGCCCGGATGCGTAAGGGCGGTCACGTGGGCAGAACGGTAAGTGTGAAGCTCCGCCGCGCCGATTTCACCACGATCAACCGCTCGCGCACTCTTCGTGAGCCCACCGATGTGGCGCAGGTCATCTACGCCACCGCGTGCGAGCTGTTCGACGCGGCCGGCCTCGAACGTGTGAGGTTGCGCCTGGTGGGCGTGCGGATGGAGAGCCTGCGTCCGGCCGGCGAAGCGGTGCGCCAGCTCACGCTGGGTGAGCGGGAGACCGGCTGGCGTGAGGCCGAACAGGCCATGGACAAGGCGATCCAGAGATTCGGTCCCGACGCGGTACTCCCAGCGTCGCTCGTACGTGGCAAGCTTGATGAAATAGAGACATGACGTTCAATGTCCAGATTTAGGGGGACGTCAGTGTCCCAGTTTTGGGGGAAGGAGGACGAGATGGGTCACAATGGAGCCATGACGTCACCTCCGGTTTGGTCTGCGTTGGACGTTTGCTTTCGCCTGCGTCTACAGCCTCGTATCCTGGGGATGACCGACCGCGAGGTTCGGACACCCCGTGTCGTCCGTTGCCGTCTTCCCCGTCCTGGGGCCGTCCTTGGGAGGCGCCGTGCCGCTCTCTGAGCACGAGCAGCGCTTGCTCGACCAGATCGAGCAGGCCCTCTACGCCGAGGACCCGAAGTGGGCCAACACCGTAAGGATCAGTGACCCGCGCAGCCATTACAAGCGTCGCCTGGTCAAAGCCTCCATCGGCTTTGCGCTCGGCGTCGTCATCATGATGGTCGGCGTGGTCGTCAGTGGCAGTGCCCTGATCCCGCTCGGCGTCGGCGGTTTCGTGGTCATGCTCGCCGCGTGTTTGTGGGGCTTGTCCAGCTGGAAACGTATGAATGGGTTCGGAGACTCGCCCCCGGCCGCCCCCGGTGGCGGCACGGCCGCACCTCGGGGCAAGCAGCCCCGCAAGGGCAACCGTGGCACCTTCATGGAGCGTATGGAAGAGCGCTGGCGCCGTCGCCACGACGATCGCTGACGCACCCCAAAGCGTGCGGCCGCTCCCCTGACCAGGGGAGCGGCCGCACGTTCGCTCATGTGGTCATGACCTCCTGGGCGCCGCCGTCCGCCGCAGCCTGATGTTCTCCAGCAGGTCGAACCCGTCGAGCAGGCCCTCACCCATGCGCCGCAGCCGGCGCAGCGTCGACGGGGGCAGCAGCACCGCCCTGATCCGCCTGCCGCGTGGCACCGTGGCCGCCAGGGCCTGCCGCACCTGGCGCAGGTCCTTGGTCATGGGCGCGATCCGGCCGGGGTCCCTGGCGTACATCACGCGCTCGATCGCCGAGGCGATGGCCGAGACGGCCGCCGCGGAGTCCGCGTCGAACTCGTACTGCTGGGTCAGCCGCCGGGCCAGTGCCCGTGGCGTCTCGCTGCCCTCGCGGGCCATCCCGTAGTCGTACAGCACGTCGTCCAGCTCCGCCCAGACGGCCGCCACCCAGGGGACGGCGTGCCCGCCGCCCTCGCGCGGCGCCTTCCCCGGCGTCCCCGGCGTCGCTGACGGCGGCGGCGCCTTCTCCCTCAGGGTGCGTACGCGCCTGTTACGCGCGAGCAGCCGCACGCCCGCGGGGACCAGCAGGAGCATCAGCAGCGCACCCGCGCCGATGCCGACCTGGCCGATCAGCGGCATCGAGTCGTCCGGGGGCAGACCGCCCGTCGCGGCCTGGGCCTCGCGGTCCAGTTGCCGCTCGTTGCGCCGGGCCTGCGGGTCCTGCGCCTCGTCGGCGGGGGAGGAGCTCTCGCCCGGCGACGGCGTCGACTCGTCGCCCGCGGTGGTGCTCGGCCTGGGCAGCGAGTACGGCGGCACACGCGCGCTGCCCTGCCCGACCGATCCCGACGGGGTCGGCTCGAACGGCAGCCAGCCCACGCCCTCGAAGTACAGCTCGGGCCAGGAGTGGGAGTCGTTGGTGCCGACCGTCCACCGGTCACCGATCTTCATGCCGCCCGTGTAGCCGATCGCCACCCGGGACGGGATGCCCACGATCCTGGCCAGCACCGCCATGGACGCGGCGAACTGCTCGCAGTAGCCCGCCCGGTCACGCAGCAGGAAGTCCCGCAGCGCCGAGTTGCTGTGCCCCTGCGTGCGCAGGTTGTAGGTGAAGCCGCCCTCCGTGGTGAAGAAGCGCTGCAGCTTCACCGCCGCGTCGTAGGTGGTCGAGGCGTCACGGGTGATCCGCTCGGCCAGCGCGGCGATCTCGGGGGGCAGGTTGTCCGGCAGCGCGAGATAGCGGTCGTCGACCCTCGGCTGCTCGCCGTCCAGCGAGTCGAGCAGGTCCGGCGTCGGCTGCGGCTCGCTCGTCGCCACCTCGTACTCCAGGCCGGCGGCCTCTTCGCGGGTGGAGAAGACCATGAGCGTGTCGACGTCGGCCCGCCAGTCGCCGTCCACCCTGATCTGCCGGGCGGGGTACGGCAGCGGCAGGAACGACAGCCGGGCGATCTCATCGCTGATCTGGACGTTCGTGATCACGTTGGTGATCTTCGGCTTCCGGCTGAGCCCGGGCGGCTCGGGCAGCGGGCCGTTGTCCGTCCTGTTCTGCGGCGCGCCCTTCGGCTCGGTCATGCCGAACTGCTGGCCGTCGAACCTGTCGAGCGAGTAGATCCGCAGGTACCTGGCCTGGTCGTCGTTGTTGCTGTAGGTGAGGACCACCCGCCGCTCGGGCAGCTCCAGCTGGCCCTTCAGGTTGGCGATCGGGTTGGGGATGCTGATCGAGTTGCCCCGCCCCGACCCGTTGCCGCCCACGCCGAAGGTGAAGAACGACACCGGCTCCATCGCCGGCAGCGCGGCCGGCACCAGTACGGCCAGCGCGATCGCGGCGAACCCGATGCGCTTGCCGGACAGGCGCAGGCCACTCGTGTCGGCCGTGGAGGCGGCGCCGTCGTGCGGCTGCGTGGCGCGGGTGGTGCGTCGTACGAGCACGGCCCGGCCCCAGTGCCCCACCCGCTCGCGCCCGTCGGCGATGAGCAGGCTGATGAACCCCAGCGCGGCGACGATGAAGGCGGGCCAGCTGATCGGGTCGGCGAGGATCGTGGCCGGCACCGTGGCCAGCGCCAGCAGCGGCAGCCCGGCCAGGGCCGCCCGCCGCAGCCGCGCGGCCAGCAGATCCACGGTGATCGCGATGAGCGCCACGCCGCCCGTGGTCAGCAGCGTGATGCCGGCGGTCTCCGGCACGGGTGCGGCGAAGCGCTGGATGTCGGCCCAGCCGACGCCCAGCAGCCGGGCCAGCTCCGCGACCGAGCCCTTCGTCGGCACCACCAGCGCCCACGCCTCGTCCGACGCGAAGGTGAGGGTGAGGTAGATCCACGTCGCGGCCAGCGCCACGAGCGGGGCCGCCCACGCGGGCAGCGACAGGCGGCTGGTGAGCAGGCCCGCGGCCATCACCGCGAGCACGGCGCCGAGCGACGCCCAGAACCAGCCGCCGCCCTGGAAGAGCGGGTAGAGCAGGATCGCCGCGGTGAACGCGGCCACGCCCGAGGCGGCGGTGAGCCTCATGCCGCACCTCCCGCCAGGCCGGCCGGGTATCTGCCGCGGCCGGCGGCGCCCTGCCAGACGTTGGCGATCGAGGTGCCGGCGGGCAGCCGTACGATGCGCCAGCCGTATCCGGCGAGCACGGTCTGCACCGCCTCGAGGTCCTCGGCGGCCTGCCTGTCGCCGTCGTTCCAGGTCGCCACGTCGAGCAGCACCGCCACACCGGTGATGCCGCTGTGCCTCAGCCTGGCCAGTTCCCTCGCCTCCTCCGCGTCCATCGAGCCGAGCACGGCCACGATCAGCCCGTCGCCGCCGCCCTGGCGCAGGGCGGAGACGCCCATCTCCAGCGAGCGGGCGGGGCTGTGCCGTACCACGGCGAGGGTGTCGAGCAGTGACCAGCTCAGGCCCGTGTCGGTCAGGTGCTCGGCGCCCTGGTCGGTCACCAGCCGCAGGCCGAGCCCCTCACGGGCGAGGTGCACGCCGATCGAGGCCGCGGCCGAGACCGCCACCTCGAACGAGGAGCGCGGGCCCTCGCCGCGGTGCGCGTGCCTGCGGGTGTCGAGCAGGAGCGCGCCGCGGCTCTGCCACTGCTGCTCCTCGCGGCGCACCATCAGCTCGCCGCGGCGGGCGGTCGAGCGCCAGTGCACCCGCCGCAGGTCGTCGCCCTGCCGGTACTCGCGCGGAGCCACGTCGTCGTCGCCCGCCGCCGCCACGCTTCTCGTACGGCTGTCGCCGCCGCCCGTCCACTCGCCCGACAGCCGTACGTGCGGCAGCGCCGCGACGTGCGGCGTCACGACGAGCGTGTCGCTGATGGTGAACGAGCGGGCCAGCTCGACCAGCCCGAACGGGTCGGTGATGCGGATCGACAGCGGGCCGATCGTGAAGCGGCCGCGCAGGTCGGAGCGCACCCGGTAGTCGATCTCCCGTACGCCCCGCGACTCCACCCGGTCCAGCACGAACCGGGGCCGCACCCCGAGGGCGTAGGGAACGGTGTCCTCGATGAGCAGCAGGCCGGTCGGCAGCCTGGTGACGTTCTCCAGCCGCAGGGTGACGGTGGCCTCGCCGCCCACCTCGGCCCTCGCCGGGTCCAGCCGCCTGGCGCAGCTCAGCCGGTAGCGGGTGCGCGCGGCCACGAGCGCGGCCAGCAGCGGCAGCGCGGTCACCAGCACCCCGATCCTGAACAGGTCGTTCTCGCCCAGGAGCAGGGCCATCAGCAACGCCGCGATCCCCGAGGCGAGGAACGATCGTCCCCTGGAGGTCAGCGCCTGCAGTCCGGCTCTCACGATGCTCGGGACTCGGGCACCGGCACGCGCCTGAGCAGATCGGTCACCACCTGCTCGGGCAGGCGGCGCTGCCCTTGCGCCTCGATGCTGGGCAGCAGCCGGTGCGCGAGCACGGGAACGGCAAGGTCCTGCACGTCGTCGGGGATGACGTAGTCGCGGCCCGCCAGCGCCGCGTGTGCCCGCGCGGCCCGTACGAGCTGCAGCGTGGACCGGGGTGAGGCGCCCAGCCGCAGGTCGGGGGAGTGGCGGGTGGCCACGACGAGGTCGATGGCGTACTTCTTGACCGCCTGCGAGACATAGACACCGCGTACGGCCTCGATGAGCGCCCGAACCTCGGCCGTCGTCGCCACCGGCTCGAGCTTGTCGAGCGGCGAGGCGCTGCCGTGCACGTCGAGCATCTCCAGTTCGGCGGTCGGCTCCGGGTAGCCCATCGCGATCCGTACGGAGAAGCGGTCGCGCTGGGCCTCGGGCAGGGGATAGGTGCCCTCCATCTCGATGGGGTTCTGGGTCGCCATCACCATGAAGGGCGAGTCCAGCTTGTACGTCACCCCGTCCACCGTCACCTGGTGCTCCTCCATGCATTCCAACAGGGCGGACTGCGTCTTGGGGGAGGCACGGTTGATCTCGTCGCCCACCACGATGTTGGCGAACACCGGTCCGGGTTTGAACTCGAACTCTCGGGTCTGCTGGTTGTACGCGCTCACCCCGGTGATGTCGCTCGGCAGCAGGTCGGGGGTGAACTGCACACGCCGCACAGGGCAATCGATCGAGCGGGCGAGAGCCTTGGCCAGCATGGTCTTGCCGACCCCGGGCACGTCCTCGATGAGAAGGTGCCCCTCGGCGAGCAGGACGGTCAGCGTGAGGCGGACGGCGTCGCTCTTGCCCTCGATCACCGATTCGATGGCCTGCCGAATCCGGTGGGCGGTGGAGACCAGCTCGTCGAGCTGGGGAGGGACGTCATGGGTAACTGCCACCAGGCCTCCATGAGAGAAGTGCGACGGCTGTCCCGTTGGTGCCATTGCGGGAGCCATGCCATTCCTTTTCCATTGTGTGTACGACCCTACGACGCTGTGGGTTCGCGAGCGACATTTGTGGATATTCCAGCGAACCTCGGCGATGTTCCTGTTCTTGTGGCATAGCGATGCGATTCCAGTGACACGAGGGCCATGATCCGCACCACATTCCCCCACCCCGGCCTTCGTGTAGCGCCCGTCGCCTAATTCCACGGTCTTTACAACCCTCGACACGCCCATGAGGGTTGACCGGCCGCTCACCCCCCTCCACCGCGCCCCACCGCTCTGACCTGCGGTAACGCAACGGAAACTGATGATGAAGACGGTTCGAATCAGTTGACGGTGGGGAGAAGTGGAGTATGGTGGTGCGCAGTGGAGGGCCCGGTGCGCCAGCGCTGAGCGCTTCACGAGGCACGGGAGGTGGGGCCGATGTTCCTCGGCACCCATCAACCGCGTCTGGACGACAAGGGACGGCTGTTCCTGCCGGCTAAGTACCGTGAGGAGCTGGCGGAGGGTCTTGTGATCACCAAAGGCCAGGAGCGATGCCTCTACGTCTTTCCCGTGGAGGAGTTCCAGCGCATAACCGAGGCTCTCAGCACCGCCCCGGTCACCGCCAAGGCGGTGCGTGACTACAGCCGCGTCTTCTTCGCCAGCGCGTCCGACGAGAAACCGGACAAACAAGGGCGCATCACGATCCCGCAGAGCCTCCGCCAGTACGCGGGGCTGGAGCGTGACTGCGTTGTCATCGGGGCCAACACCCGGCTGGAGATCTGGGACGCGCAGGCCTGGGAAACCTATCTCAGCGCACAGGAGCAGGCGTTCGCCGATCTGTCGGAGGAGGTGCTGCCAGGGATCTTGTAGCGACCACGGTCGATCCGTCGGTGATGTCGTTCGGCGAGGTCTCCACCCGCAACCACTGTCTGCCAGCTGATGCACCTTCCCCGGTGTCAGATGACAGGCGTCCACGAAGAGGGTGCGGATGGGGACCTGGCCGGGCGGCGCCGGGTGGGGACCCAGGAAGACCGGCGAGACGATCGATACGCGTCATCCGCGAGCAGGACGCGAAAGGGGGGTTGGAGATGCAGAACGACGTCGGCACGGGCGGTCACGTTCCGGTGATGCTCGAGCGCGTTCTGGAACTGCTCGGTCCCGCGCTGTCCGGCCCCGCGCCGGTGGTCGTCGATGCCAACCTCGGCCTCGGCGGACACTCGGAGGCCCTGCTCGCGGCTTTTCCAGGGCTCCATCTGATCGGGATCGACCGCGACCCTTTCGCGATCGAGCACTCGGCCCGCAGGCTGAGCCCTTACACCGACAGGACGACCCTGGTCCACGCGTCCTCCGCCGACCTGGCCGACGTGCTCGCCCGTGAGGGGCGCACCACGGTCGACGGGGCGCTGTTCGACCTGGGGGTCTCCTCGCCGCAGCTCGACGAGGCCGGGCGCGGGTTCGCCTACGCCTACGACGCCCCGCTCGACATGCGGATGGACACCCAGCAGGAGCTGACGGCGGAGCAGGTGGTCAACACCTACACCGCGCACGAGCTGATCCGCATCCTGCGTGACTACGGCGAAGAACGATTCGCCCCGCGTGTCGCGGGCCTGATCATCAGAGAACGGGCCAAAGAGGCAATAACCTCGACCAAGCGGCTGGCGGACATCGTCCGGGACGCGATCCCGGCCGCGACGCGGCGTACCGGCGGCAACCCCGCCAAGAGGACTTTCCAGGCGCTGCGCATCGAGGTGAACGCGGAGCTGTCCGCCCTGGAGGCGGCGCTTCCCGCGGCGCTCGACGCGCTGGCGCTCGGTGGGCGAGTCGTCGTGCTCTCCTACCACTCACTCGAGGACCGGCTGACCAAGCAGGCCCTCACGGCGCGAACCAAGGACACCAGCCCGCCGGGGCTGCCGGTCCCGCTGCCGGCGCACCAGCCGAGGTTCCGCCTGCTCACTAGGGGAGCCGAGCTCCCAAGCGAAGAAGAGCTCGCCCGCAACCCGCGGGCGGCCTCGGCCCGGCTACGGGCGGCAGAGAGGATCCGTGTTGACGACTGAGCAGGAGTTCGGCCGGGGTGCGCCCGTCCGCCGCGCCGTGCCCAAGACGGGCACGCGCCGGTCCGGAGCGCAGCACCAGTCCAAGCCGCGGCCCCGTCCTGACGCACGCCCCCACGCCGGAGGCGCGCGGCCGGCCACCGGCCGGGCGCGTCCCGAGGCCGGCCCCGTCCCGCGGCGGCGGCCCGCGCGCCGGCAGCGCGCGCCGTTCGTGCTGCTCGTCGTCGGGCTGCTCTGCGGCGGCCTGGTGAGCCTGCTGCTGCTCAACACCATGCTGGCCAAGGACGCGATCACCGACGCCAACCTGCGCGAGGAGATCGCCGTGGCCCGCCAGGAGAACGAGAAGATCAACCAGGAATACCAGCGCAAGACCCAGCCCGACGTCATCGCCGAGATGGCCGAGAAGCAGGGCCACCACCCCGACTGGGACGACGTCAACGCCTGGACCAGCGCGGGAGATCGAGCAAGCCGGGTGGACAGGGAACGGTGAGGGACTCCAGCGGCAGGGGGCAGGGACCCGGCCGCGGCGCTGGCGGCGCCGGCTCTCAAGGAGGGCCAGGCGCCGCTCGTCGTACGCCGGGAGGTCCGGGACGGAGCGGACGCCAAGGCGGCTCGGCCCGCTCCGAGGGCACGGGTCGCCCGGCATCCCCGGACGAACCGCCCCGCCGACCACGCAAGCCCGACCCGTTCGACCTGCCGTTCGGGCGTGACGACGCGACGAGGGACCGGCCGCCGCAGGAGCCGGGCTCCCCGCGCGGACGCCGCCCCAGCGACCCCGGCCGAGACCAGGACCGTGGTGGTTCCGGCCGTGGTTCCGGCCGTGACCCGGGCGGTGACCCAGGCCGGGACTCCGGGCGTGGCTCCGGGCGCGCGTCCGGCCGTGACGCGGGCCGTGACTCCGGGCGTGGCTCCGGCCGGGACCCTGGGCGGGGTTCCGGCCAGGATGCTGGGCGAGGTCGCGCGGGCGATGCGGGAGCGCGCCGGCGGCCTCGTGATGACAGCGAACCGCCGAGGGGCCGCGTTCCCCGTGGCCGCGGCGGCGATGCTCCGAGAGGACGCACGCCGCAGCGGCGCGATGACGATGCTCCGAGAGGACGCACGCCGCAAGGGCGCGATGACAGCGACCGGTCCCGCGGCCGGGCGCCGCAGGGCCGCGACCAGGGCCCGCGTCCCCGTGGGCGTCCTCCCCAGGGCCGTGACGCCGCCGACCGGCTGAGGGGCCGCGACGAACGCGCGCGCGGCCGGGGCGACCGCCGGGAGGAGCCCGACGCGCCGCAGGGCCCGCGTTCACGCCGTGACGGAGCCAGGCCGGACGCCGGCGATCCCCGGCGCCCCGGCAGGCACGAGGACGGGCCGCTGCGCCGTACCCAGGCGGGAGGAGCCAGGCCGCAGGCCGCGGGCTCCAGGCCGGACCCGGCGCGGGGCGGCCGTGAGCGGGTGGCGGCACGTCGCGGCGGAGACGCGCCGCCGCCCAGGGGCCCGCGCCGGCCCCCCACACCGCCGCGCCCGCCCAGGCCGCCGCTCATGCTGCGGCTGGGCAGTCCGCGCAGGCGCATCAACATCGGCCTGATCGGCATGACGTTCGTGCTGTCGATCTTCGCCGGGCGGCTGATCCAGATGCAGGGGCTCGACTCCAAGGTGTACGCCGCCGCGGCGGCGGACCAGCGCCAGCACACCGAGAACATCCCCGCCAAGCGCGGCTCGATCACCGACGTCAACGGCCACGAGCTGGCCGTGACGGTCGAGGCGCGCGACGTGTCGATCGACCCGTCGAAAGTGCCGGAGGCCGGGCGGGCCAACGTGGCGGCCGTGCTGGCCAAGCACCTGGGCAAGGACCAGGAGGAAATCGCCGCCAAGCTGGCCACCCCGAACACCCGCTACCAGCTCCTGGCCAGGGGCGTCGATCCCGTGGTCGCCAGCCGTCTGCTCCAGGCCCGCGTGCCCGCGCTGTCGGCGAAGAAGACCTACCGCCGGCTCTACCCCGCCGGCGATCTGGCGGGGAGCCTCATCGGGTTCGTGGGCGACGAGGGCGACGGCCTCGGCGGCATGGAACAGGCCAAGAACTCGCTGCTGGCCGGCCGCGACGGGGAGATGCGCGTCGAGACCGGGCGTGACGGCCTGCGCATCCCGATGACGAGCAGCCGGCGTACGGCCCCCGTGAACGGCCGCGACGTACGGCTCACCCTCGACCGCGACATCCAGTGGGCCGCCCAGAAGTCGATCGGCGAGCAGGTACGCGAGTCAGGAGCCGAGAGCGGCACCGTGATCGTGATGGACGTACGCACCGCGCAGATCATCGCCATGGCCAACTCTCCCGAGCTCGACCTGAGCGACTGGCGCAAGGCCCCGGCCAGCAGCTACGTCAACAAGGCCGCCGCCGACGTCTTCGAGCCCGGCAGCACCAACAAGGTGATCACCGCGGCCGCCGCGCTGGAGGCGGGGGTGGTGGAGCCCGACACGGTGTTCGAGGTGCCCGACCGGATCCGGTGCGCCGACCAGGTCCTGCGCGACGCGCACACGCACAAGACGGAGTCGATGACGTTCCGCCAGGCCGTGGCGCAGTCCAGCAACGTGGCCACGATCATGGCCGCGCGCAAGGTCGGCAGCGAGGGCCTGTACAAGATGCTCAAGGAGTTCGGGTTCGGCACGCGGCCGGGCGGGGGCGTGCCCAGCGCGGAGGGCGGCCTGCTGCCCGACTACAAGAAGTGGTCAGGCAGCCAGAGCTGCACGGTCGCCTACGGGCAGGGCGTGTCGGTGACCGCGCTGCAGATGGCCAGCGTCTACCAGACCATCGCCAACGGCGGCGTCAAGATCGACCCGCAGATCGTCGCGGGCACGACCGACCCGTCGGGCAGGTTCGTCCCCGCTCCGCCCGGTAAGCAGACCAGGGTGGTGAGCCAGACGACGGCGAAGGAGATCACGGCCATGCTGGAGAGCGCGGTGGGCGAGGAGGGCACGGGCCAGCTCGCGGCCATACCCGGCTATCGGGTGGCGGGCAAGACGGGCACGGCGAACCGCTATGATGCCGAGCTCGGCCGTTATGACGGTTACACGGCCTCGTTCGTGGGGTTCAGCCCCGCGGACAATCCTCGGCTCGTGGTGCTTTCCGTCCTGCAGAACCCGAAGAACGGCCATTTCGGCGGGCAGCTGGCCGCCCCCGTGTTCAAGGATGTGATGACGTTCGCCATCAAGAGCAAGAAGATTCCTCCCACAGGCTCCGCCGCGCCGCCGGTGCGGACGCGCGCGGGACAGTGAGCAGGAAAGGTACGCTCTCGCCGTGCGTCCCCCGTCGTCTATGCGTCCCACGACCAGCCCGCCACGCCCGCTGACCGGGCTCGCGACCATGATCGACGCCGATTCCGGCACGTCACGGTCGCCACACGCGGCAATGACCGGTGTCACCATCGACTCCCGTGCCGTCCGGCGCGGCGATCTCTACGTCGCGCTGTCCGGCAGCCGGGTGCACGGCGCCGACTTCGCCGCCCAGGCGATGGCGAGCGGCGCTGTCGCGGTGCTCACCGACCGGGCCGGCCGCGACGCGGCCGTCGCGACGGGGCTGCCCGTGCTGATCGTGCCCGACCCGCGCGCCCTGCTGGGGCAGATCTCCTCCTGGGTGTACGGCCAGCCGGCCCACGACGTCCAGATCCTCGGCGTCACCGGCACCAGCGGCAAGTCCACCACCACGTTCATGCTGGAGGCGGGCCTGAAGGCGGCCGGCCACACGGCCGGCCTGGTGGGCGGCGTGGAGATCCACGTGGGCGAGGATCGGTTCGAGTCCACGCTCACCACGCCGGAGGCCTGCGACCTGCACGGCCTGTTCGCGCTGATGCGCGAGGAGGGCGTCGGCGCGGCCGTGATGGAGGTCTCCAGCCACGCGCTCGCGCTCGGCCGGGTCGACGGCGTCTTCTACGACGTGGCCCTGTTCACCAACCTGTCGCAGGACCACCTCGACTTCCACAAGGACTTCGACGACTACTTCGCGACCAAGGCGCGGTTGTTCCAGCCCGAGCTGAGCCGCGCAGGGGTGACCAACTACGACGATCCCTACGGGCGTGAGCTGCTCGGCCTGGCCAAGGTGCCGATGACCACGTTCTCGGCCGAGGGCGACCCGCGTGCCGGGTGGCGGGCGATCGACGCCAGGCTCGGCGCCGACGGCAGCGCGTTCCGGGTGGTGGGTCCGGGCGGGGTCGAGGCGGACGCGCAGATCGCGCTGCCCGGCCCGTTCAACGTGGCCAACGCGCTCGGCGCCATCGTGACCCTGGTCGAGGCCGGGGTGCCGCTGCAGACCGCCGTGCACGGCGTCGGATCCCTCACGGGGGTCCCCGGGCGCATGCAGCGCATCACGGGCGCCGAGCACGACTTCCAGGCGCTCGTGGACTACTCCCACAAACCGGGCGCGGTGGAGTCGGTGCTGCGCTCGCTGCGGTCGGTCACGGCGGGGGAGCTGACGATCGTGCTCGGCTGCGGCGGCGACCGCGACAAGGGTAAACGGCCCATCATGGGCGAGATCGCCGCTCAGCTGGCAGATATGGCGATTTTTACCAACGACAATCCTCGCTCTGAGGATCCGCTCTCCATCCTCGCGACGATGATGGAGGGGGCGCTCCGCGTTCCGCAGCACGACCGCGCACATGTGATCATTGAGCCCGACCGCGCGGCCGCCATCGGCCTGGCGATCGCCCGGGCCGGGCGCGGCGACGTGATCGTCGTGGCCGGCAAGGGCCACGAGCAGGGCCAGTACGTTTCAGGCGAGGTGATCCCCTTCGACGACCGCGAAGTGGTCGCCGAAGCGATCGACGCACGCAAGGAAAGCAGGAAGCACTAATGATCCCGTTGCCTCTGGCCAGGATCGCCGAGATAACCTCGGGAGCCCTGTCGGGCATGGCCGATCCCCGCTCCGTGGTGCGCGGGCCCGTCGTGATCGACTCGCGGGCCGTAGAACCGGGATCCCTGTTCGTCGCCGTCAAAGGCGCGCGGGTCGACGGTCACGACTACGCCGAGCAGGCGATCAGGGCAGGAGCGGTCGCCGTCCTGGCCACCAGGCCCGTCGAGGCGCCCGCGGTGATCGTCCCCGACGCCGCCGCCGCGCTGGCCGCGCTGGCCGCCGACCAGGTCCGCGCGCTGCCCGAGGTCACCGTCATCGGCGTGACCGGCTCGGCGGGCAAGACCGGCACCAAAGATCTGCTGGCCAGGCTCACCGCCCGCATCGGGCCCGCCATCGCTCCCGTCGGCAGCTTCAACAACGAGCTCGGCCACCCGCTGACCGTGCTGCGGGCCGACGCCGACACCCGGTTCATGGTCCTCGAACTCGCCGCCCGCACCATCGGCCACATCAAAGCCCTGACCCGCATCGCGCCGCCGCAGATCGGCGTGGTGCTCAACGTCGGCACCGCGCACCTGGGCGTGTTCGGCGGCAAGGAGGCCATCGCCAAGGCCAAGGGCGAGCTCGTCGAGGCGCTACCGCGCACCGGCGTGGCCGTGCTCAACGCCGACGACCCGCTGGTCCGCGCGATGGCCACGCGCACCGACGCCCGGGTCACGTACTTCGGGAGGGGCGAGTCCGCCGCCATCAGGGCCGAGGAGGTCGTGCTCGACGTCCGCGGGCGCGCCTCCTTCACGCTGCGCACCCCCTCCGGCAGCGCGCACGTCTCCCTCAAGCTGTACGGCGCGCACGCCGTCGAGAACGCCCTCGCCGCGGCCGCCGCCGGATACGAGCTCGGGCTGCCCGTCGCCACCATCGCCGCCGAGCTGTCCGAGGCGACGCCGCGCAGCCGGTGGCGGATGGAGGTCACCGACCGGGCCGACGGGGTCACGGTCGTCAACGACGCCTACAACGCCAACCCCGACTCGATGCGGGCGGCGTTCGAGGCGTTCGAGGTGCTGGGCCGGGGACGGCGGCGCTTCGCCGTCATCGCGGCGCTGCGGGAGCTGGGCGACGACGGGCCCGAGCTCAACGCCGAACTCGGCCGGCTGGCCGGCGGCGCGGGGCTGGCCGGGCTGATCGTGGCCGGGCCCGAGGCGGGGCCGGTGCTCCAGGGCGCCCACGCGGCCGCCCAGACCCTCACGGCCACCTCCGCCCAGCCCTCCGGCCCTCAGGCCACCACCCCGCAAGGCGCCATCGCCCCGGCCGCCGGCCCACAGTCCGCCGGCCCGCATGCTTCCGGTCCGCAGCCCGCAGGCCCTCACGTTCCCGGTGCGCAGGGTCACGGACGTCCCGTCACCGGTCCGCAGGCCATGGGCTCCCGGAGCGTCGGTCCTGTCACCTTTCCTCAGGTCACCGCCGGACCGCACGGTCCTGGCCCCCACTTCGCCGGGCCGCAGCCGGCCGGACCGCACACCCCAGGGCCGCAGCCGCCCGCAGCCCCCTACCCGACGGCCGCGCCGGGTCCCTTCCCTCCGACGCCCGCGAGCCCTCCGCCCGGCGGCGCCCACCAGGGACGGCACCCCGCCGACGGCACCCCCGCGGCGGGCCCGCCCTCAGCCGGTCCACCGGCGGCCACCACGGGCGCTCCTGCGGCCGCGGCACCGGGCGGCAACGCGGCGTGCCCGCAGCACGTGACGCGGATCGTGCACGTGCCCGACGCCGAGGCGGCGGCCACCGAACTGGCGGGGTGGCTGCGGCCGGGTGACGTGGTGCTGGTCAAGGGGCCCAGGGCGATGGGTCTGGAGCGTACGGCCGAGCTCGTGCTCGGAGGTGCCCCCCAGTGACCAACATCATCGTCGCCGGTGCGGTTGGCCTGATCCTCTCGATGCTGGGCACCCCGCTGGCGATCCGGCTGTTCTCGCGGCGCGGCTACGGCCAGGAGGTCCGCGAGGAGCTGCAGCAGGGCGGCCACCACAGCAAGCGTGGCACCCCCACCATGGGCGGCACCGTGATCGTGCTGGCCGCCCTGCTGGCCTACGGCGCGTCGCACCTCGCCATGTTGTCGACGCCCACCGTGTCGGGCCTGCTGGTGCTGTTCCTGATGACGGGGCTCGGCGCGGTCGGGTTCCTCGACGACTTCATCAAGATCTACAAGCAGCGCAGCCTGGGCCTGCGCAGCGGCGCGAAGGCACTCGGCCAGCTCGTCGTCGGCGCCGTCTTCGCCTTCCTGGTCGTACGCCACCCGAACGTCTACGGCATCACCCCCGCCGAGACCAGGGTGTCGTTCCTGCGGGACATCGGCCCGTCGATCGGCATCGTCGGGTTCACCATCTGGGTCCTCATCATGATCGTCGGGTTCTCCAACGCGGTGAACCTCACCGACGGCCTCGACGGCCTGGCCAGCGGCGCCACAGGGGTGGTGCTGGGCGCGTACGTGCTGATCGGCAACTGGCAGCTGCGCAACAACTGCATCGACCAGCTCGGCCCCAACTGCTACTGGGTACGAGATCCGCTCGACCTGGCCGTGGTGGCCGCCGCCGTGCTCGGGGCGCTCATCGGCTTCCTGTGGTGGAACGCCCCTCCCGCCCGCATCTTCATGGGCGACACCGGCTCCCTGGCCCTGGGAGGCGTGCTGGCCGGGCTGGCCATCGCCACCCGTACCCAGCTCCTGCTCATCATCCTCGCCGGCCTGTGCGTGATCATCACGCTGTCGGTGATCATCCAGGTCGGCTCCTACAAGATGACCGGCAAGCGGGTGTTCAGGATGGCCCCGCTGCAGCACCACTTCGAGCTGAAGGGCTGGGCGGAGACCACGATCGTGGTCAGGTTCTGGCTGATCGCGATGCTGTGCGCGGCGCTCGGCCTCGGGCTCTTCTACGTCGAATGGATGCCCAGGCCATGAGTCTCACCTGTGTCGCCGGGCTCGGCGTCTCGGGCACGGCCGTCGCGAAGGTGCTGGCCGCGCACGGAGAGCGGGTCGTGGTCGTGGAGGCGGTGGAAGGGGAGCGGCAGCTGGCCGCGGCGGCCGAGCTGGCCAGGCTGGGCGTCGAGACCCGGTTCGGTGAGATGGTGCTGCCCGAGGGCGTCACCCGGCTCGTCACCACCGGCTGGGCTCCGCACCACCCGCTGGTCGCCGCCGCGCTCGCGGCCGGGGTCGACGTCGTGGGAGAGGTGGAGCTGGCCTGGCGGCTGCGCCCGGCGCAGGCGGCTCCGTGGCTCGCCCTGACCGGCACCAACGGCAAGACCACGGCCGTGCGCATGCTCACCTCGATCCTGCTCGCCGCCGGGCGCAAGGCCGTGGCGGTGGGGAACGTGGGCGTCCCCGTCGTACGCGCGGTCGCCGAGCCGTACGACGTGCTGGCCGTCGAGCTGTCCAGCTTCCAGCTGCACTGGTCGGGCACGCTGGCCCCGCACGCCGCAGCCGTGCTCAACGTGGCCCCCGACCACATCGACTGGCACGGCTCCATGGAGGAGTACGCCGCCGCCAAGGGCCGCGTCTACGAACGCGCCGGCACCGTGATCTTCAACGCCGACGATCCCGAGGCGACCAGGCTGGCCGCGCCCTACCCGGGGGCGGTCGGGTTCACGCTGCGCGTGCCCAGACGGGGCGAGATCGGCGTGGTGGAGGACCTGCTGGTGGACCGCGCGTTCGTCACCGACCCGGTGGAGGGCGCGGAGGAACTGGCCACGCTGGACGACGTACGGCCCTTCGCGCCGCACAACGTCGCCAACGCGCTGGCCGCCGCCGCTCTGGCCCGTTCGCTCGGCGTGCCGTCCGAGGCCGTGGCGACGGGGCTGCGCGACTTCGTGCCCGATCCGCACCGGTTGTCACACGTGGACCGGATCGGCGAGGTCGACTACATCGACGACTCCAAGGCGACCAACCCGCACGCGGCCGCGGCGGCGCTGGCGTCGTACTCGTCGATCGTGTGGGTGGCCGGCGGGCAGCTCAAGGGCGCCGACGTCGACGACCTGGTGCGTCAGGCGGCCCCGCGGCTGCGCGGGGCGGTGGTGCTGGGCGCCGACCGGGTCACGATCGCCGAAGCCATCGCGCGACACGCCCCGGATGTCCCCGTGGTGGACATCGCCGATCGCGACACTGGGGTGATGGAAAGAGTCGTCACCGAAGCCGCGCGGCTGGCCTCGCCAGGGGACACCGTGCTGCTCTCCCCGGCGGGGGCCTCCCTTGACATGTTCGCCGGTTATCCAGCGCGGGGGGAGGCCTTCGCGCGTGCCGTACGCGAGCTGAGGCTGCGACGTGAGCGCGACCGCTGAGGAAGGGCCGGGCCGCTGGGCCCGCGAGCAGCTCGGCTCGCTGAAGGAGCTGCTCGACAAGCCGCTCACCACCTATTACCTGATCATCATGTGCAGCGCGCTGCTGCTGGCGCTCGGGTTGATGATGGTGCTGTCGGCCTCCAGCATCGAGGCGCTGCAGGAGACCGGCAGCCCGTTCTACTGGTTCATCAAGCAGTCGTTGTCGGCCGCGGTGGGCGTGCCGGTGATGTGGGCCTGCTCGCGGCTGCCGACGAAGTTCTTCCGCTGGGCGGGCTACCCGTTCATGGCGCTGTCCATCCTGGCCCTGGTCATGGTGCTGTTCATCGGCTCGTCGGAGCTGGGCGCGCAGCGGTGGATCTATATCGGCCCGTTCACCCTCCAGCCGTCCGAGCCCGCCAAGCTGGGGCTCGCGCTGTGGGGGGCCGACCTGCTGGCCAGGCGGGCGCGGCAGGGCAAGATCGAGTGGCGGCAGATGCTGATCCCGCTCATGCCCGGCACCGCGATCCTGGCCGTCATGGTCATGCTGGGCAGCGACCTGGGCACGACGCTCGTGCTCTTCATGATCTTCCTGGCGCTGCTGTGGGTGGTGGGGGCGCCGATCAAGTTGTTCGGGGGCATCCTGTCACTGGCGGTGCTGGCCGCCCTCATAATGATCAAGGTAGAACCTTACCGGATGGCGCGCATCAGCTCCTTCCTCGATCCGTGGGCCGACGCGCAGGGCGCCGGATACCAGGCCGTCCAGGGGCAGATCGCGATGGGCTCCGGCGGCTGGTTCGGGCTCGGCCTGGGCAGCAGCCGGCAGAAGTGGAGCTGGCTGCCGCACGGTGAGAGCGACTTCATCTTCGCCATCCTGGGCGAGGAGCTGGGGCTGATGGGCACGCTCATGGTGGTGGCGCTGTTCGGGCTGCTCGGCTACGCCGGGCTGCGGGTGGCCGTGCGGGTCAACGACCCCTTCATCAGGCTGGCCGCCGCCGCCATGGTGGCTTGGATCGTCGGGCAGGCCACCGTCAACATGGGCGCCGTGCTCGGCGTGCTGCCGATCACGGGCATCCCCCTCCCCCTGGTCTCGTACGGCGGATCTTCGCTGCTGCCCACGCTCGCCGCGCTCGGCATGCTGCTGGCCTTCGCCAGACGCGAGCCCGGCGCGCGTGAGGCCTTGGCGGCTCGTGGCCCCGGGCCCGCCGCCCGGGCCCTAAGCTGGCTGGGCCTGGGGGCTATGACCAAAGGCCGAGTGACACGTTAGGGAGTGACCGAGATGAGGGTGGTCCTCGCCGGAGGGGGGACGGCCGGGCACATCGAGCCCGCGCTAGCCCTTGCTGACGCGCTACGCCATCTTGACCGCAGCGTCGGCATCACCTGCGTGGGCACGGAGCGCGGCTTGGAGACGCGGCTCGTGCCCGCCAGAGGCTACGAGCTGGAGCTGGTGCCGGCCGTGCCCCTGCCCAGGTCGATCACTCCGAGCCTGCTGACGGTGCCCGGCAGGCTGGCCGGCGCGATCAACGCCACGGCCGCCATACTCGACCGGGTCCAGGCCGACATCCTCGTCGGCTTCGGCGGCTACGTCGCGACCCCGGCCTACCTGGCGGCCAAGCGGCGCGGGCTGCCGATCGTCGTGCACGAGGCCAATCCGCGTCCCG
This sequence comes from Nonomuraea mesophila, assembly GCF_004352805.1. Lineage (NCBI taxonomy): Bacteria > Bacillati > Actinomycetota > Actinomycetes > Streptosporangiales > Streptosporangiaceae > Nonomuraea > Nonomuraea mesophila. The sequence goes on along the minus strand of NZ_SMLD01000051.1, from coordinate 29,273 downwards.
GCCTGGCCAACCGGCTGGGCGCCCGGCTGACCGACCACGTCTTCACCGGCTATCCCGAAGCGCAGCTGCTGCCGAGGGCCGAGTTCATCGGCACGCCGCTGCGGCGCGACATCGTCGATCTCGACCGGCTGTCCATGGGCGACAAGGCCCGTTCCTGGTTCGGGCTGGAGAACGATCGGCCGACGCTGCTGGTGTTCGGCGGCTCGCAGGGGGCCAGGTCGGTCAACGACGCGGCGCTGGCCGCGGCGCCCGTCCTGCGCCGGGCGGGTGTGCAGGTGCTCCACGTGCTCGGCCCGAAGCACACCGTCGAGCACGAGCCGCCGCCGGGCGACCCGCAGTACGTGCTGCTGCCCTACCTCGATCGCATGGACCTGGCCTACGCCGCCGCCGACGTCGCGCTGTGCCGCAGCGGCGCGCTGACGTGCGCGGAGCTGACCGCGGTCGGGCTGCCCGCCGCCTACGTGCCGCTGCCGCTCGGCAACGGCGAGCAGCGCATGAACGCCGAGCGCATCGTGCGGGGCGGCGGCGGTCTCATGGTCGACGACGCGGGGCTGACCCCTGACTGGATCATCCAGAACGTGCTGCCGATGCTCCACGACCCCGAGCGGGTCGCCGTCATGTCGGAGGCCGCCTCCCGACTGGGACGCAAGGACGCCGATATCATGCTTGCCAGGAAAGTGTTGGAGATAGCCCGATGAGTCTCGTGAAGCTGGTCGATCCCGTCGCCGTCGACGAACTGGGGCGGGTGCACTTCATCGGCATCGGCGGCGCGGGCATGTCGGGCATCGCCCGCATCCTGCTCAAGCGCGGGGTTCCCGTGTCGGGCAGCGACGCGCGCAGCTCCGAGCTGATCACCGAGCTGCGCGAGCTGGGTGCGACGGTGCACATCGGGCACGCCGCCTCCCACATCAGAGACGTCGGCACCGTGGTCGTCTCGACCGCCATCCGCGACTCCAACCCAGAGCTGGGCGAGGCGCTCAAGCAGGGGCTGCGCATCATCCCGCGGGCCGCCGCGCTGGCCAGCGTCATGGCGGGGCGCACCGCCGTGGCCATCGCCGGCACCCACGGCAAGACCACCACCACCTCGATGCTGACCGTGGCGCTGCAGAAGTGCGGGGCCGATCCGTCCTACTGCGTGGGCGGCCAGCTCGTCACCACCGGGCTCGGCGCCGACGACGGCCAGGGCACGGTGTTCGTGGCGGAGGCCGACGAGAGTGACGGCTCGTTCCTCATGCTCGCGCCCGACATCGCGGTGGTCACCAACGTCGAGGCCGACCACCTCGACAACTACGGCGACCCCCGGGCGGTGCACGACAGCTTCGCCAGGTTCGCCGACCGGGTCGGCTCGCTGCTCATCGTGTGCGCCGACGACCCCGGGTCGGCCGAGCTGGCCGGCCGGGCGCGCGAGCGGGGGGTGCGGGTCAAGACGTACGGCCTGCGGGGCGAGGACTACCGCGTCACCGGGGTCGCGCCCGACGGTTTCGGCACCGTGTTCGCCATCGAGGGCAAAGGCGACGTGCGGCTGGCGGTCCCCGGGGCGCACAACGCGCTCAACGCCGCCGCGGCGATCGCCGTGGCCGACGAGCTGGGGCTGCCGTTCGAGGAGATCAGGCAGGGCCTGGGGGCCTTCACCGGGGCCAAACGGCGCTTCGAGGCCAAGGGCGAGGCCGGCGGCATCGCCGTGTTCGACAGCTACGCCCACCACCCGACCGAGCTGACCGCCGACCTGCGCGCCGCGCGCGACGTCGTCGCCTCCTACTCCGGCACCGGCCGGGTCATCGCGGTCTTCCAGCCGCACCTCTACTCCCGCACCCGGTTCTTCGCCGACGAGTTCGGCGCGGCGCTCGGCCTGGCCGACGAGGCCATCGTGCTCGACGTCTACGGCGCCCGCGAGGACCCCGAGCCCGGGGTGTCCGGCGCGATGGTGGCGGGCCGGGTGCCGCTGCCGGCCGGACGGGTCGCGTACGCGCCCGACCGGGCCGCGGTGCCCGCGATGATCGCCGAGCGGGCCAAGCCCGGCGACATCGTGCTCACCATGGGCGCGGGCGACGTCACCGAACTCGGCCCGCAGATCGTCGCCCGCCTGTCTTGAGCAGCCGCCGTTGGGCGTGGCGTGCGGTGTTCACCCACCTCGGCGGCGTAGGTTGTCCCGACATGCAGGGGAGGGCGATGAAGGCGCGGACGGCGTTCCTGGTGCTGCTCACGGTGGGTGTGGTGGGCACGGCGGCGTGGCTCGTGTTCTTCTCTCCCGTGCTGGGCGTGCGCTCGATCGAGATCGTGGGAAATGTCACAGTGTCCGGCGAGGAGATCGAGCAGCGGGCCGAGGTGGCCGACCTGCACCCTCTGGCCACCGTCGACCTGGCGGGCGTCGAGAGCCGCGTCATGGGCATCAGGCGGCTCGCCGGCGCGAAGGCCGAACGTGTCTGGCCGGGCACGCTCAAGATCCAGGTCGTCGAGCGCAGGCCCGTGGCGGCCGTCCCCGTGGGGGAGCAGGTGGCGATCGTCGACAAGCAGGGTGTGGTGATCGAGGTCAAGACGTCGGTGCCGCCTCTGCTGCCGCAGATCAAGGTCGACCGCTCTGCCGAGGGCGATCCGGCGTTGATGGCGGCGCTCGAAGTCATCCAGGTGGTGCCGGGGGCGGTGGCGGTCAGGGTCAAGGAAGTACGCGCGGGCACGGCCGAGGGGGTCACCCTCGTGCTGTCCGACGGGCGTACCGTCATCTGGGGCGGCGCCGACCGGCCCAAGGAGAAGGGCCGCATCCTGACCTCGCTGCTCCGGCGTGAGCGCGACGCCACCCGTTACGACGTGAGTTCCCCGGACGTGGTGACGCTGAAGTGACGGTGATCGTCAGGGTCTGGCAACCGCGCGGCAAGAGCATCGCCGAGCCTGTCAGGGGTGGAGGGCGCGACGTGAGAGCCTGTAGAGCGGACGTTCGGCAGAGGAGGGCCCCGACCAGGAGCGACTTCGGAGCGAAACGGACAGCCCGCGACACGCCGGACGTGCTTGCGGCGCGGTTAGTTGACCCGCCTGGAGCGTAACTCCTACTGTCCGTATCAATCCTCAGGTTGACATAAATCTAAATCTCAACCTGAGGTTGAGAGTTACCCGAACTGACAAAAAGCGGAGACGATCCGCACCGAAATGGCAAGTCAACGAGCGGAAAGGCCCCTCGTCGTGGCAGCACCGCAGAACTACCTCGCGGTCATCAAGGTCGTCGGCATCGGCGGCGGCGGAGTGAACGCCGTCAACCGGATGATCGAAGAGGGACTCAAGGGCGTCGAGTTCATCGCGATAAACACCGACGCCCAGGCGCTGCTGATGAGTGACGCCGATGTGAAACTCGACGTGGGCCGCGAGCTCACGCGCGGACTGGGCGCGGGCGCGAACCCCGACGTGGGGCGCAAGGCGGCCGAGGACCACCGTGAGGAGATCGAGGAGGTCCTCAAGGGGGCCGACATGGTCTTCGTCACGGCGGGCGAGGGCGGTGGCACGGGCACCGGTGGCGCGCCCGTCGTGGCCAACATCGCCAGGTCGCTCGGCGCGCTGACGATCGGCGTCGTGACCAGGCCCTTCAGCTTCGAGGGGCGGCGCAGGGCCTCGCAGGCCGAGGCCGGCATCGAGACGCTGCGCGACGAGGTCGACACCCTCATCGTGATCCCCAACGACCGGCTGCTGTCCATCTCGGACCGGCAGGTGAGCGTGCTCGACGCCTTCAAGGCGGCCGACCAGGTGCTGCTGTCCGGTGTGCAGGGCATCACCGACCTCATCACCACGCCCGGCCTGATCAACCTCGACTTCGCCGACGTCAAGTCGGTCATGTCGGGTGCCGGGTCGGCGCTCATGGGCATCGGCCACGCCCGCGGCGACGACCGCTCGGTGGCGGCGGCCGAGATGGCGGTCTCCAGCCCGCTGCTGGAGGCCAGCATCGACGGCGCCCACGGCGTGCTGCTGTCCATCGCCGGCGGCTCCGATCTCGGCCTGTTCGAGATCAACGAGGCCGCCCAGCTCGTGTCCATGGCGGCCGCACCCGACGCCAACATCATCTTCGGCACGGTCATCGACGACGCCCTCGGCGACGAGGTACGCGTGACGGTGATCGCTGCGGGCTTCGACGACGTGCCGACGGCGGCCGACAAACCGGCGGCCCGTCCGGCGGGGCGTCCCGCCGCGCCGCCGGTGTCGTCCCCCACCCGGCCGAGCGTCTCGGCGCCCAGCGTGAAGTCCGAGCCGCTTCCTGCGCGCCCTGAGCCGCGTGCTGAGCAGCGTTCGGAGCCGCGCGGGGACTTCAGGGCCGAGCCGCGTACCGAGGTCCGTCCTGAGGCCCGTCCAGAGCCTCGTACCGACTTCCGCCCCGAGCCGCGGCAGGAGCCGCGCGCGGAGTTCAGGCCGGAGCCGCGCACCGAGTTCAGGCCCGAGCCCCGGCCGGAGCCCCGCTCCGACTTCAGGGCCGAGCCCGCGCCCGAGCCGCGACCCGAGCCGGTGCGGCCCGTGGAGCCCGCGCAGGCCGCCGAGCAGGACGCGGGGGAGGCCGTCGCCGACGAACCGTCCGGCCCCGTCTCCATCCCCCGGCCCACCCCGGAGCCCGCCAACCCGCCCACGCCCATCACCTCCCGCATGTCGGAGCCCGCCAAACGTCCGCGCGTGGTCTTCGAGGAGCAGGAGGAGGAGCTCGACGTACCCGACTTCCTCAAATAGCCGGTCGCCTGACGCCGCTCCCCGAAGGGAAACGGGAGCGGCGCCGTCGTGTTCACGGCGGAAACGTCACAGGATCGGCAACGAGAGGAAGAGGCAGTGAGAAGGGACGAGATCGCGGCCGGGCTCGCCGAGGTCGAGGCGCGCATCGCGGCGGCCTGCCACGCCGTCGGGCGCGACCGTGGCGAGGTCACGCTGATCGCCGTCACCAAGACCAGGCCGGCGGAGGACGTACGCATCCTGTGCGACCTCGGCGTGCGCGACGTCGGGGAGAACCGCGACCAGGAGGCCGCGCCCAAGGCGCGCGAACTGGCCGGCCTGCCGCTGACGTGGCACTTCGTCGGCCAGCTCCAGACCAACAAGGTCCGCTCCGTCGTCGGGTACGCCGACGTGATCCACTCCGTCGACCGGCCCAGGCTGGTGGAGGCGATCAGCAAGGAGGCGGTGCGCCAGGGCCGCACGGTCGGCTGCCTGCTCCAGGTCGCGCTCGACGACGACCCGGCCAGAGGCGGCGCGCGCCCCGCCGACGTGCTCGCGCTCGCCGACGAGGTGGCGCTCGCCGAGGGCGTGTGGCTGGGAGGCGTCATGGCGGTGGCCCCGCTGGGCGAGGAGCCGGCCAAGGCGTTCGCCACGTTGCGGGAGGTGGCGACCCGTGTTCAGGAGCAACATCCCCGGGCAACGATGGTTTCGGCCGGTATGAGCGAGGATCTCACCGAGGCCGTCGCCTACGGCGCGACACACGTGCGGATCGGTACGGCGTTGCTCGGTCGTCGCAAGCCCTTCGTCAGGTAATGTCCCCTCAAGTGGGTCTTCAGGCCCGTGACCGAGTAGAGGTCGATCAGCGGTGAGCTCCAGGGGGGTACGCCTACCGCCTCGGCACCCGGAGACGGGCCCGAGCGAGTGCGACCATGAGCAGGAGGACGACGTAGCGATGGCCGGCGCGATGCGCAAGATGGCGGTCTACCTCGGTCTCGTGGAGGACGACCGCTACGAGAGGTACGAGACCTACCCCGACGAGTACGCCTACGAGGACGACGTGCAGCGAACCGGCGAAGAGCGGCCTGTGGCGGTCCAGGACCGCGACGAGGACGCTGAGGCCGGGGTGCCCGCGCCACGGCCCGCGACGGCGGTCGTGGAGCGTCGCACGACCGATCTCGCTCGCATCACGACCCTTCACCCCCGCACGTACAACGAAGCGCGTACCATAGGGGAGCACTTCCGGGACGGCACCCCGGTCATCATGAATCTGACCGAGATGGTCGACAGTGATGCAAAGCGCCTTGTGGATTTCGCGGCAGGTCTGGTCTTTGGCCTACATGGCAGCATTGAACGTGTTACGAACAAGGTGTTCCTGTTGTCCCCTGCCAATGTCGAGGTGACCGCCGAGGACAAGGCCCGAATCGCGGAACGCGGGTTCTTCAATCAGAGTTAGAGTCTCTGTATGTCTATCGCACCCAACCAGGTCTCGCCGAGACCGGGAGGGCACATCAGAAGTGGAGGCGCGGCCGGGCCGTGGGGATCGTCAGTCAGATCTTGGTCGTTGTCCTGTCTCTCTATTTGGTGCTGCTCATCGGCAGGATGATCTTCGAGACGGTGCAGGCTTTCGCTCGTCAGTGGCGCCCCACGGGTGTCGTCCTGGTGCTGGCGGAGGCCACATACACCGCAACAGACCCACCACTCAAGTTCCTCCGCCGTTTCATTCCCCCGCTCCGGTTGGGTACGGTGGCCTTTGACCTAAGCTTCACTGTCCTGTTCATCGTCGTGCTGATCCTGATCCAGATCGCGGGAGCGCTTCGCTGAACGGGCCGATGTCGTGCCGGTCGTGATCCAACTCGTGTCCGCGCTGAAGTGATTCGGGTTACCGTCCCTCCGGACAGACTCCAAGCGCGCCAAGGAGACCAAAAATGCCGCTGACGCCCGCTGATGTGCGGAACAAGCAGTTCAGTACCACCCGGTTGCGGCCGGGCTACGACGAGGAAGAGGTCGATGCCTTCCTCGACGAGGTGGAGGCTGAGCTCGACCGCCTGATCCAAGAGAACGAGGAGCTCCGCGCCAAGCTGGCCGAGTGCCTGCGGGGGAAGGTGCCGGGCGGCATGAACATGCCCATGGCCTCCGCCCCGGTCCAGGAGCAGCAGCCCAAGCCCGAGATGATGACGCCGCCGCAGCCGGAGCCCATGCGGGCCCCCGAGCCGCCGCCGGTGCAGCAGCCGCAGTCCGTCCCCGTGGCCATGAACATGCCTCCGACCGAGGACAACATGGACACCGCGGCCCGCGTGCTCGCGCTCGCCCAGCAGACCGCCGACCAGGCGATCTCCGACGCCCGCCGGGAGGCGGACGAGACGGTGACCCGCGCCCGCCGCGAGGCCGACGAGATCCTCACCAAAGCGCGCCGCCAGGCCGAGCAGGTCATCGGCGACGCCCGGGCCCGCGCCGAGACGCTCGAGCGCGACGCCCAGGAGCGCCACCGCCAGGCGATGGGCTCGCTGGTGCAGACCCGCGACGAGCTCGAGCGCAAGGTCGAGGAGCTGCGCAGCTTCGAACGGGAATACCGCAGCAGGCTCAAGCTCTACCTGGAGAACCAGCTTGCCGAGCTCAACGTCGCGGCCGAGGGCAGCGGCGGGTTCCCGGTGATGTCGGGTGGTCCGCAGGGCCAGGCGGCGGCGCCTGCCATGTCGCACGCCGTTCCTCAGGGGGGAAGTGGCCAGCAGCCCCTGCCCGGTGGCCCCAACCCGTTCGGCGGCGAGGCGGCTCCCCAGGGCGCCTTCCCCGGCGGTGACGGTCCCCACAACGACCGCCGGTAAAGTACAGGGTCACTAGGACCTGTCACTCGAAAGAGCCCTCTGTGATCCTCATCAGTGCTGGTTTGGTGCTCGCGGCAGTGGTCTTGCTGATCGCGGGCTTCGTACTGGCGAAGCCGTTCCTGATCATGTGGTCCATCGTGGTCAGCGTGCTGTCCGCGCTGTTCCTGGTGATCGGGGCCTTCCTGCGGCGAAACGAGCTTTTTCCCGGTGGCGGGCAGGCCGCTGCGCCGGCCACCCCCCCGAAAGGGCTCACCCCGCCCGGCATGCCGTACACCCAGACCGGTGCCATGGCTCACCAGCCACCGCCACATCCCCAACCGCATCCGCGCACCCCGCAGCGGGCGGCGACCGTTCCCGCCGCTGCCGCTCCGCGCCGCCCCGTGGCCGCGGGCATCTCGCCGGACGCGATCGTGCTGGTGATCCCGGGACGCAAGAGGTATCACGTGCCCGGCTGCCGACAGCTCAGCGGCCGGCCCACCGAGGAGCTCACCTACGAGGAGGCACGCGAGGAGGGCTTCACGCCCTGCACGGCGTGCCTGCCTGACGCAGCGCTCGGCGGACGGCAGCTGCCGCCTGCCGCCGACCCCGAGCCCGCTGTCGCACCCGGCTCCGCCGTCCGTGCGGAGAGCCGGGCCGAAACCTCCGCGGAGACCCGCGACCTACGTCCGCCGGTCGCACCGCCGAAGCCTGACACGAAGGCTTCCACCCCCAGCCCGGAGCCCGCCGCCGCCCACGAGGACGGCGCCGGATGGTTCGGCCGTTCCCCCTCCGCCGCCACCGCCGAATCGGGCGAGGAGCAGGCGGAGACCCAGACTTCTGTTTTCCGGCCGCAGCCGCTCAGGGCCGAGACGCCGCCTTCCAGCGCGCCGCCCGAGCCGCCCTCCGGCAAGCCTTCCCCCGGCAAGCCCGCTTCCGGCGATGCCGCTTCTGGTAAGCCTGCTTCCGGTAAGCCCGGGACCTCGCCAGGAACCCCCGCGAAGACGCCCGGCCCCTCCGGCCAGTCCACGTCCCCGCAGACCGCCGGCCCGTCGGGCCGGCCCCCGTCCGGGCAGGCCACTGGTCCGTCGGGTCGCCCTGATTCCGGTCAGCCTGCCTCCGGCCGGCCCGCGTCCGGGCAGGCCACTGGTTCACCTGCTCGGCCCGCGCCCGGGCAGGCCGCCGGCCCCTCCGGTCGGTCCGCGCCCGGCACGTCGTCCGCCCAGTCCGGTCGCGCACCCGAGCAGTCCGGTGCCGGTGCGGGGCAGCCGGGTGGCGGTCAGGAGCGACCCGCGGGCACGTCCTCGCAGGCCGCAGGCAAGCCGGCACAGGTCGCCGGTCGGCCGGGTTCGCCCGGCGATGAGCAGAAAGCGCCCGCGGAGACGTCCGCGCGGACCCCCGACAAGCCGGGGCAGTCCGCCGCGAGCCCGCAGCAGCCTGCTGGCGCTTGGAAGCAGGCCGCCGGAAGTCCGCAACGGTCGGGCGGTGAGCCGGGGCAGTCCGCGCAGGGTGCGCAGCAGTCCGGTGAGAAGCCGGGGCAGGGTCCCGCACGCCAGGGTCAGGCCAGGGGCAAGCCCGGTCAGTCCGGTGGTGGGCCGGGTTCTGGCCGGACGGGAAGCGGGGCCACCGGTGGCTCCGGGCAGTCCGCCGCCAAGCGTCCCCAGGGCGCCGCAGGCGAGACCGACCAGGACGATCCAGCGGGTCCCGCGACCGCGCCGCAGCCACGTGTGCCTTCCTCCGCCACGCCAGGTCGTCCGGGAGCATCCGGGCCGTCGAAGCCACCGGCCTCCCCGGGTGACAACGACACCTCGGACACGTTCGGGCAGACCCTCATCCTTCCTGAGCGGCCCGCGTCCTCGGCCGAGTCGGAGGCCAAGCCCAAGGGGCCGCTGCCCACGGGTGCCTCCTCCCGGCCCGGCCCGCAGGGGGCGACCCCGAGCACGGAGCGTGCGTCCAACGGTGCCGGCGATACCGGTACGCCCAAGAGTGCCTCTCCGGCCGCTCGCCCACAGCCGTCCGGCACGCCGCAGAAGAACGCCGGCAGGCCCCAGCAAGGACAGGGTTCCCAGGATCCGGGCAAGACGCAGCGAGGGCAGGGCGATCAAGGGCCGGGCAAGGCTCAGCAAGGGCAGGGTGGCCAGGCGCCGGGCAAGGCCCGGCCGGGTGTCCAGCCTTCCGGCGGTGCGTCCGAGAAGCCCCCGGCCGGCGCATCCGCTGCAGAGCGCGAGAAGGGCAAGGCCCGGGACGAGTCCGAGGGCGGCGACGGGGGCACGGTGAAGGTCATCGTCGGCACCCGGCGCTACCACAGCACCAACTGCCCGCTGATCAGAGGCGCGGGCGACTCCGGAGTGGAGACGATGGCGGTCACCGCGGCCGAGGCTGCCGGGCTGACGAGCTGCTCGGTCTGCCAGCACGACCGCGAATCGGTCAGCTGACCGGGTGTCAACGCCCACGGCTGCGGGGTTACGGGCACCTATGGTCGGCTGGTGGCGATGGCTGTCGGCCGTGACGTCCACTCGGCGCGCGCGGCTCTCGGCCGCATGTTGGTGATCGGCTGATCCTGTACCTGGGTATCGCGATGGCTGGCGGTTGCGGGCTGGTTCATGGCCGGTCGGCGGTGACGGCAGCCGGCCGTGATCCCATCCGGCGCGCGCGGCTCTCGGCCGCTCGTCGGTGATTCAACACCTGGGTACCGCGATCCGGTGACCGATGCCGGTGGTTGCACAGCCGTTCTTCGGTGACGGCGCGACGGCCTCAGAGGCGGTGCACGAGGTGGTGCACGAGGTGGTGCACGGCCTGGTCGTCGCGGAGGAGTGCCTGTCCCGGGCGGCGGGCGGCCGTGGGGCTCGGGCGTAGGCGTACGAAGTGACGTGGTGGAGGAGAGGGCGTGGCCGGGCTCCATGAGGCGGCCACGCCGTGGATCAGTTGCGGCGGAGCTGGAAGGTCAGGCCGAGGTCCTCGTCCGTGTGGGACGGCACGTCGGCCGTGGTGCCCTCCGCGACCGACGTCGCCAGCACCTCCTCCGCCACCGTCTGCCAGCCCGACCGCAGCGCCGTGGCCACGTCGGGGGAGGACGCGGTCCACCACAGATCGATGCGGTCGGTGATGGACAGGCCACTCGACTTGCGGGCGTCCTGGACCAGGCGGATGACCTCGCGGAGCAGGCCCGCCCGGCGCAGGTCGTCGGTGAGTTCGAGGTCGAGGGCGATGGTCTCGCCGGTGCCCGTGCCGATCGCCCCCGTCTCCACCGCCCAGCCCGAGCGGGGCTGCTCGTTGACGATCACCTCGTCGGGGCCGAGCGTGACCTCGCCCAGGTCGCCGGCCTCCACCGTGACCGTGGAGCCCGAGCGCAGGGTCCTGGCCACGTGGGCGGGGTCGGCGGCGGACACCGCGGCGGCCACGAGCTTTGTCTGGGAGCCGAAGCGCTTGCCCAGGGCCCGGAAGCTGGGCTTGACGGTGTAGGACACCAGATCGGCGCTGAAGCCGGACATGTCCTCCAGGACCTGGACGTTGAGCTCGTCGGCCACCAGGCCGCGCAGTTCGGCGGGCAGCGACGGCCAGCCGTGCGCGCCCACGAGGGCCCGGCGGAGCGGCTGGCGGGTCTTGACGCCCGACGAGGCGCGAGCCGAACGGCCCAGCTCCACCAGCCGGCGGACCAGGGCCATCTGCTCCGACAACGCGGGGTCGAGCAGGTCGTCACGGACCTCGGGCCACGAGGCCAGGTGAACGGAGGAGGGCGCGTCGGACGGGCGCAGGATGTCCCACAGGTAGTCGGTGACGAACGGCGTGACCGGCGCCATCAGCCGCAGGACCGTTTCGAGGCACTCGTACAGGGTCGCGAAGGCGTCCTGCTCGCCCTGCCAGAAGCGGCGGCGCGAGCGGCGGACGTACCAGTTGGACAGGTCGTCGAGGAAGTCGGCCAGCCGTCGCCCGGCCCGCTGGGTGTCGTAGTCGTCGAGTGACGTGGTCACCTCGGCGACCGTGCGGTGGAGTTCGGCCAGCGCCCAGCGGTCGAGCAGGGGGCGTTCGGCCGCAGGTGCGGCCTCGCGCAGCCGGGACGGCGACCAGGACTCGGCGTTGGCGTACAGGGTGAAGAACGACGCCGTGTTCCAGAGCGTCAGCAGGACCTTGCGGACGATCTCCTCGAGGGTGTTGTGCCCCACCCGGCGCGAGGCCCACGGCGAGCCCGAGCAGGCCATGAACCAGCGCAGGGCGTCGGCACCGTGCTGGTCCATCAGCGGGATCGGTTCGAGGATGTTGCCGAGGTGCTTGCTCATCTTGCGGCCGTCCTCGGCCAGGATGAGGCCGAGGCAGAGCACGTTCTCGTAGGAGGACCGGCCGAAGACGAGGGTGCCGACGGCCATCAGCGAGTAGAACCAGCCGCGCGTCTGGTCGGTGGCCTCGCAGATGAACTGGGCCGGGTAGACGCCCTCGGGTTTGCCGCGCTCGCCCCACTGGGCGAACGGCATGGAGCCCGAGTCGTACCAGGCGTCGATCACGTCGGGGACCCGCCGGGCCTGCGCGCCGCAGTCGGGGCAGGCGAAGGTCACGTCGTCGACGTACGGGCGGTGCGGGTCGAGGGCGGAGACGTCCTGGCCGGCCAACTCGCCCAGCTCCTGCAGCGACCCGACGCACGTCACGTGGGACTCGTCGGCCGAGCACACCCACAACGGCAGCGGCGTGCCCCAGTAGCGCGAGCGCGACAGCGACCAGTCGACGTTGTTGCGCAGCCACTCGCCGAAGCGGCCCCATTTGATGGTGTCGGGATACCAGTTGGTCCTGGCGTTCTCGGCCAGCATCTGGTCCTTGACCGCGGTGGTGCGGATGTACCAGGACGGGAGCGCGTAGTAGAGCAGCGGCGTGTGGCAGCGCCAGCAGTGGGGGTAGCTGTGGTCGAAGTGGCCGCCCTGGAACAGCAGCCCGCGGGCGCGCAGGTCGTCGGTCAGCTCCTCGTCGGCGTCCTTGAAGAAACGCCCGCCGACCATGGGCACGTCGTCGAGGAAACGGCCGTCGGGGCCGATCGGGTTGACGATCGGCATGTCGTACCGCTTGATGACGGCGAGGTCGTCGGCGCCGAACGCGGGCGCCTGGTGGACCAGGCCGGTGCCGTCGTCGACGGTGACGTAGTCGCCCAGCACGACGTAGTGGGCGCCCGGGATGTCGACCAGGTCGAACGGGCGGGAGTAGGCGGTGTGCTCCAGCTCGCGGCCGGTGTAGCGGGCCACCTCGGTCGCGTCCTCGCCGAGCACCGCCAGCAGCGGCTCGGCCACCACCAGGACCTCGCCGTCCGCGGTGCGGGCGGCGACGTAGGTGACGTCGGGGTGCACGGCGACCGCCGTGTTGGACACGAGCGTCCACGGCGTGGTGGTCCAGATGAGCAGCGCCGCGCCCAGCTCGGCCAGCGGGCCGGACGTGACGGGCATGCGGACGTAGACCGACGGGCTGGAGACGGTCTCGTAGCCGCCGGGCTGGCCCAGCTCGTGGTCGGACAGGCCGGTGCCGCAGCGCGGGCAGTAGGGGGTGATGCGGAAGTCGCGGAACAGCAGCCCCTTGTCGTGGACGACCTTCAGCGACCACCACACCGACTCGATGTAGGACGGGTCCATCGTGCGGTAGGCCTGGGACAGGTCGATCCAGTAGCCCATGCGCTCGGTCAGCTGCTCGAACGCGTCGACGTGGCGCAGCACCGACTCGCGGCACTTGGCGTTGAACTCGGCGATGCCGTACGTCTCGATGTCCTTCTTGCCCGACAGGCCCAGCTCGCGCTCGACTCCGACCTCGACGGGCAGGCCGTGGCAGTCCCAGCCGGCCTTGCGCGGGACGCTGAAGCCGCGCATGGACTTGTAGCGCGGGAACAGGTCCTTGAAGACGCGCGCCTCGACGTGGTGGACGCCGGGCAGGCCGTTGGCGGTGGGCGGGCCCTCGTAGAAGACCCACGTGGGGTTGCCGGTGTTCTGCTCGACGGACCGCTCGAAGATCTTTCCGTCCCGCCAGCGGTCGAGGACCTCGCGCTCGAGCGCGGGCAGGTCGACCTGCGCGGGAAGAGAGCGGAATGTTGGGGACATCTCGGGCGTGACCTCCACGCTTGATCGGCCGGCTGGCTGGCGTGAAGGGACGAAGCCGTGCGGCTCCGCGGTACCACCCTTCTTGGCTCCGCGTGTGAGCGGGGCCCTCTTCATTTGCTGCTCTGCTGCCGGTTCTAATGAGCTCATGCGAGCCGTTCTTCCGGCGGCTCCGGGGTGATATCCCTCACACTCGGGCCCCATCAACGCCTTGCAGGTTCAAACCATAACGCAGAGTGGGGGCGAAGGCTTCCCGGTTTCCCTGGTGGGGCCCGCTACGGCCGCTGATGTACCGACATGTCGGTCCGGAAGTCGTAAACGGCGACAAAGTTGTGGGAATGGACGCCGCTGAGGAGGAGTTGAATGCGCGAGGCGGGATAGTACGGGGGAGGTAAACCGTCCGGCGGGTCGTTTGCCGTTCCGTTATACGGATCCTAAGCTGCCCGCACCATTAACGGCCTTGATCAGCAGTGGAGGCATTCATGGCGGCAGTCACGCAGACCGCTACACCGTCGATGTGGGCGGACGAGGAGCTGGCCGAGGTACGCGGCAGGCTCCAGAGCGAGATCGACGAACTCAACGCGGACATCCTCCGGCACGAGTCCGAGATAGCCTCTGGAGACGTCACCCAAGGAGCCGGCGACGACCAGGCGGACGCCGGAGCGAAGACGTATGAGCGCGAACGCGAGATCGCCCTTACCCTGAATGCGCGCGATCTGGTCGCGCAGAACGAACGTGCGATCGCCAGGATCGACGCAGGGACCTACGGAGTGTGCGAATCGTGCCACAAGCCGATCGGCAAGGAACGCCTGCAGGCGTTCCCGAGGGCGACGCTGTGCGTCAAGTGCAAGCAGAAGGAGGAACGCCGGTAGGCACCCCACGCCGGAGACTCTTCGCCGTCCTCATCGTGCTGGCGACCGTGATCTACGCGGCCGACCTCATCACCAAGACGGTGGTGCTGCGCACGCTCGAGGGCGAGCCGCCGCTGGTCGTCATCCAGGACGTCCTGCAGTTCCGGGTGATCTTCAACCCCGGGGCCGCCTTCAGCATCGGCACCGGGATGACGTTCATCTTCACCATCATCGCGGCCGGCGTGGTGGTCGCCATCGTGCGCACGGCACGCAAGCTGGGCAGCAGGGCCTGGGCGGTCACGCTCGGCCTGCTGCTCGGCGGGGCGTTCGGCAACCTCACCGACCGTCTCCTGCGCTACCCCTCGGGCATCGGCCGGCCCACGCAGTTCCAGGGACACGTCGTCGACTTCATCGAGGTGCTCCCCGGGCATTTCCCCGTGATCGACTATTTCCCTGTCTTCAACATCGCCGACTCCGCGATCGTCTGCGGCGGCATCCTGGCGGTGATCCTGGCCTGGCGCAACGTGCAGATCGACGGCTCCAGGGAGGTGGCAGGGGATGACTGAGCAGCGCAGCCTGCCCGTCCCCGACGGGCTGGAGGGCGAGCGGCTCGACGCCGCGCTCTCACGGCTGTTCGGCTTCTCCCGCACGCGCGCGGCTGAGCTGATCGGGGCCGGTGAGGTGCTGGTCGACGGCAGGCAGCCGGCCAAGTCCGACCGGGTGCACGCGGGCGCCTGGCTCGATGTGACACTGCCGCCGCCGGTCTCCACGCCCATGCCCGTCGCCGAGCCGGTGCCGGGCATGACGATCGTTCACGAGGACGACGACATCGTGGTGGTCAACAAGCCGATCGGGGTGGCCGCCCACCCCACCGTCGGCTGGACGGGCCCCACCGTGATCGGCGGCCTGATGGGCGCCGGGCACACGATCGCCACCAGCGGCGCGGCCGAGCGGCAGGGCATCGTGCACCGGCTCGACGCCAACACCACCGGCGCGATGGTGGTGGCCAAGAGCGAGCACGCCTACTCCCACCTCAAACGGGCCTTCAAGGAACGTACGGTCGACAAGCGTTACCACGCGCTCGTGCAGGGGCATCCCGACCCGTTCAGGGGCACCGTCGACGCGCCCATCGACCGGCACCCGTCGGGCGACGGCAGGTTCGCCGTGGTGGCGGGCGGCAAGCCGTCGGTGACCCACTACGACACGGTCGAGGCGTTCCGCGCGGCGTCACTGCTGGACATCAAGCTGGAGACCGGGCGCACGCACCAGATCAGGGTGCACATGTCGGCGCTGCGCCACCCGTGCGTCGGAGACCTGTTCTACGGCGCCGACCCCACGCTCGCCGCCCGGCTGGGCCTCACCCGGCAGTGGCTGCACGCGGTCGCGCTGGGGTTCGAGCACCCGGCGACGGGCGAGTGGGTGTCGTTCAGCACCGACTACCCGCCGGATCTGCAGAAGGCCCTCGACATCGTCCACGACGAGTCCTGACGCGTCCGGCAACAGGGTCCGGTATCAGGGCCCGGTATCAGGATCAGGGCCTAGGGACCGGCCTGGCCCTCCTGGTCCTCGCCGGCCGGGGCCTCGCCGTCGCCGGAGCCCTCGACCTGGCCGGGCGTGCGGGTGGGGCGCTCCGTCCTGTCCTGCTCGCGCGGCTCGTCCTCGGACGTGGTGGGTGTCTTCTTGACGCGGCTCCGCTCCTCGTCGCGGGAACTTCTCGGGCGCTCGCGGGCCTCTGGCGGCGCGGGCGTCCGCCCGTCCGGCTCGGCGAACGGTCCCGGCCTGGAGACAGGGCCGTCCTGCACTGATCGGCCCGGCTCCGATGGCGCCTGCGTCCGCGCTTCGGACGGTGCTTCGGACGGTGCTTCGGACGGGGCCTCCGTTCGCGCCTCCGTCGGCGTCGCGCCGGCCGTCGTCGTGACCACGGCCGGTACGCGCTGCTGTACCGGCACGTTGCCCGGCCGGTGCGAGAGCCACGCCGCGCCGCCCGTGACGAGCCCCACGACCAGCGCGCCCCCCGCGATCGCGGCCAGCTGCAGCCCTCGCCTGCGCCGCGCCGTCACCGGGACCGCGGCAGGCGGCCACGTGCCGGGCGTCTCCAGGACGGGCAGGGCGGCGAAGGGCCCCGTGGGCTCGGGGGCCCCGCCCGCGATGATCGCGGCCAGCCGCTGCTCGGCCTCCTCCAGCGACATGCGCTCGGCCGGGTTCTTGCGCAGCAGGCCCAGCAGGACGGGCGCCAGCGCCCCCGCGCGCGACAGCGGTTCCGGTTCCGCGTGCAACACCGCGCCCAGCGTGGCCAGGGCGTTCTCCCGCTGGAAGGGAGATTCGCCCTCGACGGCCAGGTAGAGCGTCACGCCCAGCGCCCACAGGTCCGAGGCCGGTCCCGCCCGGCCGCCCGCGGCGCGCTCCGGCGCCATGTAGGCGGGCGTGCCGATGAGGATGCCCGTCCGCGTCACCGGAGCCTCGTCCTCCGTGGTCGCGATGCCGAAGTCGGTCAGCACCGCCCGGCCGTCCTTGGCGAGCAGCACGTTGTCCGGTTTGACGTCCCGGTGCAGCACGCCCGCCGCGTGGGCCGCGCGCAGCGCCTCCAGGAGCTGCAGCCCGATGCGGGCGGCCTGGAGCGGGGACATGGGGCCGTCCTCGCGGATGGCCTCGCCGAGCGTGCGGGAGCGTACGAGCTGCATGACGATCCACGGGTGCCCGCGCTCCTCCAGGACGTCGTACACGGTGGCGACGCCCGGGTGGGCCACCCGGCCGGCGGCTCTCGCCTCGCGGAACGTGCGTACGGTGAACACCTCGCGCTCCGAGCCCGTCAGGTCGGGAGGCGGCAGCACCTCCTTGACGGCCACGTCCCTGCCGAGCACCTCGTCATGGGCCTGCCACACCGTGCCCATGCCGCCCTGGCCGATCGTCCTGACCAGCCGGTACCGTCCACCGACCATCCCCGCTGCACCGGTCATGCACGAGCGACTACCCAGTTAAAATCCGGACAAGCGCGGTAATGACCGCCGCGGAGGCCAGAACCACCAGGAACGGCGCACGCAGCAGCAGGGCGATCACCGCCGCGCCGAGACCCGCCGTACGGGCCGGGTCGACGTGCAGCCCGCCCTCCTCGGTGAACGTCTGCACCGCGATCAGCGCCGCCAGCAACGCCACCGGCACCAGCTCGGCGAACCTGCGTACCGCCGGATGTTCCAGCACCCGTTGCGGCGCTGCCAGCCCGGCCAGCTTGAGCGCGTAGCAGCCCGCGCAGAGGGCGGCGATGGCCCACCACAACGTCATCGGGCCATCACCACCAGCACCGCCGCGGCCGCCAGCAGCACGGGGACGCCCGGCGGCAGGAACGGTGTGACGCACAGGGCGATCGCCGCGCCGGCCGCGGCCAGCACCCGCAGCTCGGTGCTCCTGGCCAGCCGGGGCCACAGGATGGCGAGGAACGCGGCCGGGCCCACCACGTCCAGCCCCAGCAGGCCGGGGTCGCCGAGGAACGACGTGCCGTACGCGCCCGCCAGGGTGGTGAGGTTCCAGGTGACGTAGAGGCTGGCGAACGTGACCGCGAAGCCGGTGCGCGCCGCCTCGGGCGTCGGCTGCGCCAGGGAGACGGCGGTGGTCTCGTCGATCACGCCGTGCGCGGTGAGCAGCCGGCGAGGGCCGCGTACCTTCAGCAGGTCGGCCAGGCGCAGGCCGTACAGGGTGTTGCGGCCGCCGAGCAGCAGCGCGCCGAGAGTGGCGGCCACCAGGTCGCCGCCCGCGCCCACCGCGCCCGTCAGCGCGAACTGGGAGGCGCCGGTGAACGTCAGCAGGCTCAGCACGCACGCCTGCGGCACGCTCAGGCCCGCGGTGACCGCCGCGGCGCCGAAGGCGAGCCCGGACAGCCCCACGGCCAGGCCCACGCCGAAGCCGTCCCGCACGGCGGCGGAACGGTGTGTTGTCTGTTCCATGCCGCCGAGGCTAGGCGCCTGGTCAAGCGCCGGTCTTGTACGTTCCTGCGGCGCGCTGGTAGGCGGCGGGTGGTACGCCCACCACACGCTTGAAATGCCGGCTGAGGTGGGCCTGGTCGGTGAAGCCCACCTCGGCCGCGACCTGCGCCGGGCGTACCCCCGCCAGCAGCAGCCGGCGCGCCTGGCGTACCCGCAGATCGTTGAGGTAGGTGTGCGGCGGCATGCCCGTCGCCGCCTTGAACGCCCGCAGCAGCGCGAACGGCCGCGCCCCCACGGCTTCGGCGAGGTCGTCCAGCGTCGGCGGGTCGACGAGGCCGGCGTGGAGCAGGTCGAGCGCCTCCCGCACGGGGCGCCTGCCCTCGGCGGGCAGGGCCGCGGCCGGTCTGGGCGTGGCGTGGCGTGTCAGGAGCCGGGCGAACAGTGTACGGCTCAGCGTCGAGGCGGCCAGCGCGTCGCCGCGCTCGGCCGCCTGGTGCGCCCTGCCGAGCAGGGCCGCCACCTCGTCGTCGCGCACCACCTGCTCGGGGAAGTGCGGCGTCGCGTAGGGGACGCCCAGCTCGGCGGCGATCCCGGCCAGCGCGTCGATCGACGGATAGAGCATGCGGTACGCCCACCCGCCGGGCACGCCGGCCTGCCCGGTGTGCACCGAGTCGGGGTTGACCAGCACCAGTTCGCCCGTGCCCGCCCGGTGCAGGGTGCCGCGGTAGTGGAACTCCTCGACCCCGCCGACGATGACGCCGATGGCGTAGCCGTCGTGCACGTGCCGGGAGAAGCGGTGGGTGACGTAGCGGGCCTTGAGCAGGTCGGTCTCCGGCACCGCCGGGTGCCGCCAGAAGTGTGCCTGTTCCTTGGTGGTCATCGGGTGCTGAAGGTGTTCGTCAGCGCCGTGAAGTGGTCGCGGTCCCGCTGCCAGCGCGCCTGGGTGGTCTCCCAGTAGAGAGCATACGGGCGGCCGTCGGCGGTGTGGAACCCGCGGTTGATCACGTGGATGGTGGAGCCGTCGCGCTCCCGGGTGAACTCCCAGTCGGCGGCCTTCCTGCCGAGGAAGGTCGTGGGGGTGATGCGGATGCGCTTGTAGTTCTTGAACAGGCCCTTCGCCAGGATCTCCTTCTCCAGGCCGATCCAGTGCGCGCGCGGGTCGTCCCACGGGATGTCGGGGACGGTCCACTCGACGATCATCGTGCCGGGGGCGCCGGGGCGGGAGAAGGAGACGCTGTCCCTGCTGGCGTGCTTCTGGGCCCGCCACTGCCGGGGCAGGCCGATGGAGAAACGGCCGGCGGCGCTCGTGTACACGCGCCAGCCCTCCGGGACCTGGGCTCGCGTGGGCCGCGGCTCAGCGGTGGGTGTGGCGGTGGGCACGCCGTCCGTGGGAGCCGAGCCGGTGGTGGGCCCAGTAGTCGGCTCAGTGGTCGGCTCAGTGGTCGGCTCAGTGGTGGGTGCGCTGGTGGGCGGGGTGGTCGAACCGATCGTGGGGAGCGTCGTCCAGCCCAGCAGGACGCTCGCCGTGCCCAGCGCCGTCACAGTGATCACCGCGGCGGCCACCGTGATCCACCGGGTGCCGGCGCGTGTGCGCGGGCCGGGGAGCGTGGGCCGCCGGTCGCCGCCGGTCTCCGTGCGGGTGCCGCCGGGCGGGCCGGTCGTGGCGCCTGCCCGGTCCCGCGCGCTGACGGGTGCGGGCGGCAGTCCGACGGCGCCGGCGGCGTCGTACAGGAGCCTGGCCGCCTCTTCGGCGGGCATCCTGGCGGCGGGGTTCCTGCGCAGCAGCCCCATGATGACCGGCTCCAGGGCTCCGGCCCGCGCCGGCGGCTCGGGCTCGTCGCGCAGCACCGCCGCCACGGTCGCCGCCCAGGAGTCGCGCTTGAACGGCGGTTCGCCCTCGACGGCCGCGTAGAGCGTCGCTCCGAGCGACCACAGGTCGGACTCCGGCCCGGCGGGGTCGCCGTTCAGCCGCTCGGGAGGCATGTACGCGGGCGTGCCCACCACGTTGCCGGTCGCCGTCAGCCCCGCCTCCGCCTCCATCGAGGCGATGCCGAAGTCGGTGAGCACGACCCTGCCGTCGTCGGCGAGCAGCACGTTCTCGGGTTTGACGTCACGGTGCAGCACCCCCGTCGCGTGCGCCGCCCGCAGGGCGCCGAGCAGCCGGCCGCCGATCACCGCGGCCTGCTCCACGCGCAGTGGCCCGTCCTCGCGGACCACCTGCGCCAGCGAGCGGGACGGCACCAGCTGCATCACGATCCACGGGCGGCCGTCCTCCTCGACGACGTCGTGGATGACGACCACCGACGGGTGGTCGAGGCGGCCCGCCGCCCTGGCCTCCCTGATGGTCCTGCGGGTGAGCTCGGCCAGCCGCGCGTCGCCGACCCCGGAGTAGCGGACCTCCTTGATCGCCACCGTGCGGTCGAGCAACTGGTCATAGGCGCGCCAGACCACGCCCATCCCGCCCTCGCCGAGCGGCTCAAGAAGGCGATAGCGGTTGCTGACCTGCTTCTCCACTCAGGGCAGCCTACTTCGCCGGTTTGAACGTCGCGCAGAACCCTTCGAAGAAGTCGTAGTCGTCCTTCCAGTGGCTCTTCAGGGTGTGCCAGTAGATCGCGTACGCCCGCCCGTTGTCGGTGACGAAGCCCCGGTTGCGCACACGGGTCTTGCCCGTGTTGGTGTTCCAGGTGAAGTCCCAGTCGGCCGCGGCCTTCATGTAGTCGTACTTCCCGGTGTCGACCTTCTTGATGTCGATCTTCTTGTAGCCCCCGAAGTTGTGCTTGAGGCTCGGCTCCTGCTTCTTCCAGTCTTTGTACGGGTCGCTGCCGGGCTTGGCCGCCTCCTCGATCATGAGGTAGGCGTTGGACGCCGCGCCCGGTCCCTTGAACTTGACCTGCCTGCCGCCGCGGTCCCACACGTCCCAGCCCTTGGGTAACCCGATGGAGAAGCCCAGCTTCTTGTCCTTGTAGATCTCCCACCCGGCGGGCAGGGCGTCCGCCGGCTCGGTGGGCTTCGGCTCGGAGCTCGGGCTGCTGCTGGGAGCGGGCTCCTCGGACGCGCTCTCCGACGGGGAGGCGCTCGGCGAGGCGCTCGGCGAGGCCTGCGCGGGCGTCTCGGGCGCGGAGGCGACCGGCCCTCGCGAGGCCTCGTCGTCGGGGGCCGAGCGCAGGCCGAGGTAGCCGCCCACGCCGGCGACGAGCACCACCGCCGCGGCGGCCGCGACGACCATCCCGGCCCGCACCTGACCGGTCCTGGCCGTGTCCACCGTCGGCGCCGCCGCCGGCCTGCGCTCCTCCGTCATCGGGGAGAGCCGCGCGCCGGTCTCCGGGACGGCCGGGGCCGCCGCCGCGAGCTTCGGGTCGGTCGGCGTCTCGTCCACGGCGGGGGCGGGGGCGGGCCGCGGCCTGCTCGCCGACACGGGAGGGAACGGCACCTTGCGCGCCTTGGCCTGCGTCGGCGCCTCGATCGGCTGGGCGGCGGGGAACTGCGCCGTCGGCGGCGGGCTCGCCTGCGCGATGGCGGCCCGCAGCAGCCGCTGCGTCTCCTCGTACGTCAGCCGCTGCACGGGCTCCTTCACCAGCAGGCCGCTGATCACCTCGGTCAGCGTTCCGGCGTGCGGCATGGGATCGGGCTCGTCGGTGAGCACGGCGTGCATCGTGGCCAGCGCCATCCCCCGCTCGTGCGGGGAGCGGCCCTCCACCGCCGTGTACAGCGTGGCGCCCAGGGACCACAGGTCCGACTCGCGCCGCGCGGGCAGCCCCTTGAGCCGCTCGGGCGCGATGAAGGCCGGGGTGCCCGCCAGGCCCGTCACCGTCAGCTGGGTCTCCGTCTCCAGCGTGGCGATGCCGAAGTCGGTGAGCACGACCCTGCCGTCGTCGGCGAGCAGCACGTTCTCCGGCTTGACGTCACGGTGCAGCACGCCCGCCTCGTGGGCGCGGTGCAGCGCGTCGAGCACGGCCAGGCCGATCTCGGCCACCCGTTTGGGCGGCAGCGGCCCGTCCTGCTTGATCACCGTGCCCAGCGAACGTGACTGGACGAGCTGCATGACGATCCAGGGTCTGTCATCCTCCTCGATCACGTCGTGTACGACGATCACGTTGGGATGCTCGAATCTCGCCGCCGCTCTCGCCTCGCGCATGGTGCGCCGGTTCAGCAGCTGTACCTCATCGCCCAGGGCGGCGGCGTACCTGACCTCCTTGACCGCGACGGTGCGGTCAAGGAGCTCGTCGTAGGCGCGCCACACGATGCCCATCCCGCCCTTGCCGATGGGTTCCTGCAGCTGGTAGCGGCCGGCGATGCGGCGCCCGTCCTGCTTGCGATCCGACGTCAACGGCCTCAAACCCTCCTCTAGGCCAAGAAATACTCCCATAGGCAGGGATCAACGGCGACTCGCCGGAGAGCTAGTCCGCCATGTGAGAAGCATTGCCCAGCAGGTGGAGGCGTGGGTGTAAGGTTTCAGACATGACTTGTCGCTACGCGTTTATCGAGCCGGCTCCAGGAGGGCCGGTCGGAGGCTAGCGACCACCTGGAGTCGGCAGAGGCAGAGACGCCCCGTCTCTGCCTTTTTGGTTTTCCTGCCGGTTCCAGGGAGCCGGCCCGAGCGAGGGATCGAGATGTCATCGACCTTGGAACGGCATGCGGTGGCGGTGGGCGGCCTGCTCGTGGGCGAGGGCCCCGCCGTGGTGATCGGCGGCCGGGTGAGCCTGCGTGAGCACAACGGGCGGGCGGACGCGTACGAGGTGCTGCGCGAGCGGGCGGGGCAGGCTGCGCCGCTGCTGGTGGAGCCGCGCTCGGCCGCCGACCTGCCGGCGATCGGCGCGCTCGCCGGCGCGGTGGTGGTGGGTTCGACGTGGACGCGCGACATCCCGCTGGTGCGGGCGGCGGCCGGGCTGGGCCTGCCGGTCGTGGTGGAGCGCCGGGCCTCGGGGACGCTGGAGGAGTGGCTCGGACTGGCCGCCTACTGCGCGGCCGAGGGGGACGGGCAGGTGATCCTCTGTGAAGGGGGGTCGCTGGACCTGGGGATGCTGCGGGCCGCGCGGGCGGCCTCCGGGCGGCCGGTGCTCGCCGACGTCTCCCGGAATGTCGGGCTGTCCGCCGCCGCGGTCGCCGCCGGCGCCGACGGCCTCCTCCTCCCGGCTCCTGCTCCCGTCCCTGCCGCCTCCGTCAGCGCCGCGCGAACGCCCTCCGGCTCCGCCGCGCCCGGTCCGGCGGACGGCGGGACGCGGCACGCGGGGCTCGGGGCCGCCGGTTCCGGGAACGGCGGATCGGGGTCTGCCGGGAACGGTGGCGCCGCCGGTCACGGGCGCGTCGGAGGCAAGGGCGATCCGCAGCAGGCCAGGAGGGCCGGTTACGCGGGCGTCGTGGCCCGGGAGTTCGCGGCGGCAGGCGGAATCGGCCTGCCGGGAGCGATGGCGGACCCAGGGGCGATCGTCGAGGCCGACCCCGAGGCGGCCCTGCAGGTGGCGGAAGAGGCCGTGACCGTCGTGGGCGCCCTCCTGCGTCCTGAGTCGCCCGTGACGCTGCCGGAGTGCAGGGAGGCGATCGACCGGGTGGACGCCGCGCTGGCGACGCTGCTGGAGCGCAGGGCCGCGCTGGCGGGCATCGTCCAGCGGATCAAGCCCGTCGGCGGTTTCGCCGGGCGCGACCTCGACCGGGAGCGTGCTCTGGTCCGGCGGATGGCGTCGCGTGCGCCGTCACTGGGGGAGGGGCGGCTCGCCCCCATCATGAACGCCGTCATCGAGGCGGGCCTCCACCTGGCCGAGGAACGCGCCCACCGCTGAGGCCACGCCTCCCGAGCGTTCTCGCGGGCCCACGTCGTCGCCCGGCGGGCGTCGCGCTCAGGGGGTGGTGACGCGGACGTTGTGCATGGTCCTGCCGGGGCCCTTGGCGATCTGGCGGGTGACGAGGTCGGCGAAGCGGCGGTAGCCGGCGCCCGTCGGGTGGTAGCTGCGGGCGTTGACCTGGAGCTCGTCCATGTCCACGTGCAACCCGTTCAGGTAGGGCTCGGGCCGCCCCACCTCGTGTCCGGTGAAGGCGTCGTACGCGTCCACGTACTCCACGCTGCCGGGCGCCCCGAAGGAGTCGAGCATGCGGTCGAAGCCGGCGGCCACCGCGCCGACCGTGTCGTTGAGGCGGCGCGTCATGCTGTTGAGCCACCGCTGGTCCTGCGGGCTGAGGTTGTCGACGCTCTTCACCGGGTTCTCGGGGAAGGGCCGCGGGTAGCCGAGGACGATGACGCGGGCGCCCGGCGCGCGTACGCGAAGCTCTTTGAGGACCGTGAGGACGCTGGAGCGCAGCTCCTCGATGCGGCGCGCGACGGCGGCCTCCTGCTCGACGCAGGCCGACGAGCCGGGCAGCTTGACGATGCAGCCCGTGAGCACCTTGGTGAAGCCGGCGTCGTTGCCGCCGATGCTGAGCGTCACCAGGCTGGTCCTGGGGCCGACGCGGCCGACCTGGGGCGGCCGGCCGTGCTGGCCCGACAGAAGGTCGGTCGTGGTGGCGCCGCTGCAGGCGAAGAACTCGGTGCCGCCGCCGAAGCGGTAGGCCTTGGCCACCAGCGGCACGTACGAGCCCGTCGCGCGGTGGCAGCGGTCGGCGCCGTCGTTGACCGGCTGCTCGTCCAGGTCGTAGACGCCCTCGCCGGAGGAGTAGGAGTCGCCGAGTGCGACGTACGCGCCGCTCTGCGCCACCTCCACGGGCGTCAGCCGGGTCACCTGGGGGAGCCGGCCGCCCGGCTCGCCGGTGGTGGGGCAGCCCGCGTCCGAGACCGAGCAGGCGAGCCTGTCCAGGACGCCCAGCTGCAGGCAGGCCAAGGCCAGCGCGACGCCGAGTGCGGCCGCGATGACGATCCGGGCGATCCGCCGTTTCGCCTCGTCCAGCGTGTCCTCCCCGAACGACCACTCGTGCATGCGCCACCGAGCCTACCCAGCCGGTGATCCATCCGGGTGCCCCGCGCCGGCCGATATCCTGGGGGCGACGCGGCGGCGCGCAATGGCCCCGGAGTGTCGGCCGGGACCACTAGAGTCGGATCGCACAACCCATCGAGGCCGGGAGGCGCCGCTCCATGTCGTCCAGCGACTCGTTCGTCCATCTGCACGTACACACCGAATATTCGATGCTGGACGGGGCCGCCCGCCTCAAGCAGATGTTCAAACAGGTCGGCGACCTGGGCATGCCGGCGATTGCGATCACCGACCACGGCAACATGCACGGCGCCTACGACTTCTACAAGCAGGCCACCGCCGCCGGCATCAAGCCGGTCATCGGCATCGAGGCCTACGTCGCGCCGGAGCTGCGCCACAACAAGAAGCCCGTGCTGTGGGGCGAGCCGCACCAGAAGCGCGACGACGTCTCGGCGAGCGGCTACTACACCCACATGACGATCTGGGCGCGCAACAAGACGGGCCTGCACAACCTGATGCGGCTGTCGTCACGCGCCTACACGGAGGGGTTCGTCCGCAAGTGGGCGCGGATGGACGCCGAGATCCTCGCCGAGCACGCCGACGGCCTGATGGCCACCACGGGCTGCCCGTCGGGCGAGGTGCAGACGAGGCTGCGGCTCGGCCAGTACGACGAGGCGCTCAAGGCCGCCGCGAAATACCAGGAGATCTTCGGCAAGGACAACTTCTACGTCGAGCTCATGGACCACGGCCTCGACATCGAGCGCCGGGTCCGCGACGGGCTGACCAGGATCAGCAAAGAGCTCGACATCCCGCCTCTGGTCACCAACGACTCCCACTACACCTACGAGTCCGACTCCGCCTCCCACGACGCCCTCCTGTGCATCCAGACGGGCAAGCAGCTGTCCGACCCCGACCGGTTCCGCTTCAACGGCAGCGGCTACTACATCAAGACCGCCGACGAGATGCGCGCGGTCGACTCCTCCGACCTGTGGGCCGAGGGCTGCCGCAACACGCTGCTGGTCGCCGAGAAGGTCGACCCGACCGGGTTCTTCGAGTTCAAGAACCTCATGCCGACCTACCCGATCCCCGAGGGGATGACCGAGGAGCAGTTCTTCCGCCAGGAGGTGTGGAAGGGCCTCGAGCGGCGCTTCCCCCAGGGCATCGACGAGGAGCACCGCGCCTGGGCCGAGAAAGAGCTCGGCGTCATCATCCAGATGGGCTTCCCGAGCTACTTCCTCGTGGTCGCCGACTTCATCGTGTGGGCGAAGAACAACGGCATCCGCGTCGGTCCCGGGCGCGGGTCCGCGGCCGGCTCGCTGGTGGCCTACGCGCTGGGCATAACCGACCTCGACCCCATCCCGCACGGCTTGATCTTCGAGCGGTTCCTCAACCCCGAGCGCGTGTCCATGCCCGACGTCGACATCGACTTCGACGAGCGCAGGCGCGGTGACGTGATCCGCTACGTGACCGAGAAGTGGGGCGCCGACAAGGTCGCCATGATCGCCACGTTCGGCACCATCAAGGCGAAGGCCGCCATCAAGGACGCCGGCCGCGTCCTCGGCTACCCCTACGCGCTCGGTGACCGCGTCTCCAAGGCGTTCCCGCCGGCCGTCATGGGCAAGGACATCCCGCTGTCGGGCATCTTCGACAAGGACCACCCGCGTTACGCCGAGGCCGGCGAGCTGCGCAAGCTCTACGAGGAAGACGTCGACGTCAAGGCGACGATGGACCTCGGCAAGGGCCTGGAGGGCCTGATCCGGCAGACCGGCGTGCACGCCGCCGGCGTGATCATGTCGGCCGAGGTGCTGACCGACTACATCCCGATCATGCGCCGCGACTCCGACGGCGCGATCATCACGCAGTTCGACTATCCGACGTGCGAGACGCTCGGCCTGCTGAAGATGGACTTCCTGGGCCTGCGCAACCTCACGATCATCGACGACTGCCTGAAGATGATCGAGTCGACCAGCGGCGAGACGATCGACCTGCTGGAGCTGCCGCTCGACAACCGCAAGGCCTACGAACTCCTCGCGCGGGGCGACACGCTCGGCATCTTCCAGCTCGACGGCGGCGGCATGCGCTCGCTGATGCGGCTCATGCGCCCCGACAACTTCGAGGACATTTCCGCCGCCCTCGCGCTCTACCGGCCAGGCCCGATGGGCGCCAACTCCCACACCAACTACGCGCTGCGCAAGAACGGCCAGCAGGAGATCACCCCGATCCACCCCGAGCTCGAGGAACCGCTGAAGGAGATCCTCGACACGACCTACGGCCTGATCGTCTATCAGGAGCAGGTCATGGCCATCGCCCAGAAGGTCGCCGGCTACTCCCTGGGCGGCGCCGACCTGCTGCGGCGGGCGATGGGCAAGAAGAAGAAGGCCGAGCTGGACAAACAGTTCGTGACCTTCGAGAAGGGCATGCAGGACAACGGCTACTCCGCCGGGGCCATCAAGGCACTCTGGGACATCCTGCTCCCGTTCTCCGACTACGCCTTCAACAAGGCCCACACCGCCGGCTACGGCCTCGTCGCCTACTGGACCGCCTACCTCAAGGCCAACTACCCGGCCGCCTACATGGCCGCGCTGCTGTCCTCGGTGAAGGACGACAAGGACAAGTCGGCCCTCTACCTCAACGAATGCCGGCGCATGGGCATCAAGGTGTTCCCGCCGGACGTCAACGACTCCGACTTCGACTTCACCCCGCGCGGCACCGACATCCGGTTCGGCCTGTCGGCCATCCGCAACGTCGGCGCCAACGTCGTCGACGGCATCATCGCCGCCCGCAAGGAGAAGGGCCGCTTCGCCGACTTCAAGGACTTCCTGCGCAAGGTCCCTGCCATCGTCTGCAACAAGCGGGTCATCGAGTCGCTGATCAAGGCGGGCGCGTTCGACTCGCTCGGCCACGTGCGCAAGGGCCTGGTCATGGTGCACGAACAAGCCGTCGACGCGATCATCGACATCAAGAAGAACGAGGCGATCGGCCAGGACTCCCTGTTCGGGGCGGTCGAGGGCGGCGAGGACCAGACCTTCGACGTGCAGATCCCGCTGGGGGAGTGGGACAAGACCACGCTCCTGCAGTTCGAACGCGAGATGCTCGGCCTCTACGTGTCCGACCACCCGCTGTTCGGCGTCGAGCACATCCTCGCGGCGGGGGCCGACTGCTCGATCGCCGCCGTCCAGGACGAGAGCCGCTCCGACGGCCAGGTGGTCACCGTGGGCGGCATCCTGAGCGGCGTGCAGCGCAAGGTCACCAAGAAGGGCGACACCTGGGTGTTGACCCAGCTGGAGGACCTCGCGGGCTCGATCGAGGTGATGATCTTCCCGTCGGCCTACCAGCTCTGCTCGACGATCCTGGCCGAGGACGCCATCGTGTTCGTCAAGGGACGCATCGACAAACGCGAGGACGTCGCGAAGATCATCGCGATGGAGGTGACGGCTCCCGACCTGACCCAGGAGGCGGGCGGGCCGCTGCTGGTGAGCCTGCCCCTGACCCGCTGCACGCCTCCTGTGGTGGGACGGCTCAAGGAGATCCTCACGACGCACCCGGGCACGTCCGAGGTGCACCTGCAGGTGCACAACGGGCCGAAGACGACGGTGATGCGCGTCGACGACCGCCTCCGGGTGACCCCGTCCCCCGCGCTGATGGGTGACCTGAAGGAGCTGCTCGGCCCGGCCTGCCTCGGCGCGTGATCGGGTTCCTCTTTCTTATTCTTCCGGTCCCGTGCGGGAGAGCCCGTTCGATCTTTGCGGCCCCCGCAGTGGGAGCCTGTTCTATCTTTTACGGTTCTGCGCGGGGAGCCCGTTTGATCTTTTGCGCCCCCCGCACGGAGGCCTGTTCTATCTTCTACGGGTCCGCGCGGGAAAGTCCGTTTGATCTTTTACGGCTCCGCGGAGGAGGGCCCGCCCACCGCACGTGGCGGGGCCCCGTCCAGGGAGACGCTCACCGGGTGCGCGTGGCGGGCCGCCGCGACGCGCACCCTGTGGGCCGTCCGCGTGCGAGACAGGTCGGCCCGGTCCGCATGGCCGATCGGGCGGCGACAGGCGTCCTTACGGCGGTCAGGTGGGGCGTTGGTGGG
>NZ_SMLD01000050.1:0-53691 GCF_004352805.1 Nonomuraea mesophila | reverse complement strand
GGCGTCAGGCGGGGTGGGCGTCGAACAGGGCGGCCGCCCGCTCGACCAGCATGGTGCGCCCCTTGATCTCGGCGGCCGTCTCGGGGCCGACGATGCCGTCCTGCCCGGGCAGCTGCCCGGCGCCGCCCTCGGGCCCGAGCGGGACGAGGATCACGGTCGGCTGCTTCTCGTAGGCGGCCGGCTCGCCCTCGCCGGTGATCAGCGCACGGAGGTTCGCCGCGAGGAGCTCGCCCTGGGCGCCGGCGAACGCGGCCATGTCGCGGTCGGCGTCGGAGATGTCGCCGATCGCGAAGACCCGGTCGTGGCCCTGGACGCGCAGGTACTCGTCCACCCGCACCTGTCCCCGCCCGTCCAGGGCGAGCGCGAGTGACCCGCCGAGGTATTCCGTGCGCGGCGTCGCGCCGAAGCAGCGGAACCAGATGTCGGCGGTCAGCTTGTCCCCCGTCTCCGTGGCGATCGCGACGGGCGTGGCGGTGGCGGGGGCGACGCCGGGAAGCTCGCGCAGCCGGCTGCCGAGCTTGAGCTCGACACCGAGGGCGGCGAGTTGCTTGCGCAGCTCGTCGCGGAGTTCCTGGCCGAACGGGCCCGGCAGGATGTCGGGCGCCGCGTCGGCGAGGGTCACGTGCTTGCCGGGGAAGACCGCCTTGATCTCCCCCGCGAGTTCGAGACCGGCAGGGCCGGCGCCGATCAGCAGCACGCGCTCCGCACCGCGCAGGGCCTCGTGCGCGTTCCGCACCCGGGCCTTGGCCGCCTCGGTGCCGGGCTCCTCCATCTTGGCGGGGAACGGGTACGACGTGCCCGTCGCGAGGACCAGGTAGTCGGGCTCGAGGACGCGGCCCGAGGCGAGCCTCACCCGGCGGCCGTCCGCCTCCACGGCACGATCGCGCAGGTATCGCCCGTGGACCAGCAGGCGGCTGTAGGGAAGGAAGATCTGGTCCAGCCACTGCGGTTCGACCAGCGCCCGCCATGACGCCACGTTGTGCACGAACGACTCCGACGGGTCCACCAGGGTCACGTCGGCCACGTCGTCGAGCAGCTTGGCCACCTTGTGACCGCCGTAGCCACCGCCGAGGACGACGACGCTCGGGCGCGTAACGGCACTCTCCACCATCACCGTCTCCTTGCTTGGAAGTAACTCCTAATCGAGATGAAGCTACAGTAATCATACTCGCTAGGAAAATCAAAGCGGCATTGCATGCGCTAGTTTGGAGGTATGGGGACGGCATCTACGCATGACACGAGCGCGTGCGTCCGCAGCGACGCCGCGCTGACCCGCGCGTTCACGATCCTCGGCAAACGATGGAGCGCCGTCGTGCTCGGCAGCCTGCGCAGCGGCCCCGCCGGGTTCCGCGAGCTGTCACGGGCCATCGACGGCCTCAGCGACTCGGTGTTGTCCGACCGGCTGTCCGAGCTCACCAAGGAAGGCCTGATCGCGCGCACTGTCGACGAGGGCCCGCCCGTCTCGGTTTCCTACGAGCTGACCGAGTGCGGCAAGGCGCTCATGCCCGCGCTGCACCAGATCTCCGAGTGGGCCGAGAAGCACCTGAGTTTCAAGGACGGCTAGCCTCCACCCCCGGCGGGTACGGTGACCGCAGAGCCCCCAGAACACGTGTGAGGATGTGGTTCCCCGTGCTCTACCTCTTCGGCTTCGATCGGATCGGCGTGGCCGTGAGCGACATCTACTTCGTCGACCCCAACCCCGCCAAAGGCCAGGAAGGCCCCGAGCACGGCGTGCGCCTGGAGCTGCGCAGGCTCGAACCGGGCGAGCTGAACGGGTCGATCTACTCCGCCAGACCCGTCACCATCGATCGGCCGATCTGGCGGGTCGACCTGCTGGAGTCGGTCGACGGCACGCCCGGCAGCTTCGACCGCACCCACCACCACCCCGGCACCAGCGGGTGGGAGCCCGGCGAGCGGGTGTTCGACCGGCAGTTGTCCTCCGAGCCGCTGAAGTGGCTGGCCGAACGCCTCGCCGACCTCGAAGACGTTCTCGACCGGGCCGGGGCCGACCGTGACGAGGCGAGCCCCGCCGACGTGGCCGGGCTTCGCGAGCGCGCGCCGGAGATCGTGGAAACGGTCGGCCGGATGCTCGACGACGTGCGGGCGGGCCGGCTCGGCACCCCGCCCGGCGCCGAACCGGCGACCAGCGTACGCGCCAGCTGGCTCTAGAAAGGACCCACCCGGGCGCCGGCCGGCTCCATGAACCGCGCGGGCGCCCGCCGGCGGGCTCGACGGTCAGGCGTGCGAGGCCGGCCACGTGCGCGGGCCGACCACGTGCGCGGGCCGACCACGTGCGCGGGCCGACCACGTGCGCGGGACGGTCAGGGGTGTTCGCCTGTGACGGGGCGGCGGTGCAGGAGGCCGAAGCGGGCCCACATGGCCTCCGCCGCCTCGATGGAGGCGCCCGTACGCGCGGGGTCGACGGCGGCGAGCTGGGTGACCAGCGCCTGCGCCACCGCCATGCCGGCCGTCAGCGACGGGAAGAACGCCTCCCCCTCGGCGGGCACCATCACCACTTCCTCGGCCGCCTCGGCCAGGGCGGGGCTGGCGGCGTCCGTCACCGCGAACACCCGCACACCGCGCGAGCGCGCCAGGTTCGCCGCCAGGACCGTGCTCTCGTACAGCCGCCAGAAGCTGATCGCCACCAGCACGTCGCCGTGCCCGAGCGCGGCCACGGTGTTGGCCAGTTCGGCGTCGCCCAGCGTCACGGCCGTGACGGGATAGCCCGCCAGCCGGGCGTTGTGCGCGAGCGCCAGCCCGACCGCGGCGTAGCTGCCGTCGGCGACGATCACCGTACGGCGGGCGGCGGCGACGGCCTCGGCGATCGTGAGCAGCACCCCCTCGTCCATGCGCCGGTTGAGCAGCGCGAGGCTGTCGAGGTCGCGGCGGAGCGACCGGGCGCTGGGCGAGCCGTTGCCGCTGTGCTCGGCGGCGACCTGGCCGGCGCTGAGCGAGGACAGGTAGCGGGCGCGCAGCTCCTGCTGGAGCGCGGGCCAGCCGGTGAACCCGAGCGCCTGCGCCGTGCGCGTCACGGTCGCCACGTTGACCCCGGCCAGCTGGGCCAGCTCGCTGGCCGACCCGAACGAGGCCCGGCGCGGCTGCGAGAGCAGCACCTCCAGCACGGCGGCGGCCTTGCCGCGCAGCCCGCGTCCGGGCAGGCGTGAGCGCAGCCAGTCGTCGAAACTGTCCGTAGCGCGCTCTTCCACGTGGATCCTCACTTAGCCGGAATCATGCTACGTGCCCACGGCGGATGCGAGCGTGAAGTGCGCGGGCCTGGACCGGCACGCCACTTGTCCGGCGAGCCCTACAGTGCCGCCACGAGCCGGCATGCAAAGACAATTGCAATTTTGACATTTCGCACTATATGTTGCTTCGCGTTCGACCTACTCGGCCACGACCTGGGAGAGGCTTGCCCCATGACCTTGCTGGCCCGGCTGGACCGGCTCCCGCTGAGCCGCCCGCACTACCTGCTCCTCCTCATCGGCGGGCTCGGCTACACCTTCGACGGCATGGACAGCGCCGTCGTCGCATTCCTGCTGCCCAGCGCGCAGGATGCCTGGGGACTGTCCAACGGCCAGCTCGGCGTCATCGGGTCCGCCACCCCGTTCGGCTTCCTCTTCGGCGCGACGGCCGCGGGCCTGCTCGGCGACCGCATCGGCCGCAAGAGGGTGATGATGTACGCGCTCGCCTTCTACGCCTTCTTCTCCGTGGTCGCCGCGTTCGCCCCCAACTACGAGGTGTTCCTCGGCGCGCGGGTGCTGGCCGGAGCGGGCGCCGGGGCGGAGAGCGCGATCATCGCGCCGTTCCTGTCCGAGTTCGTGCCGGCCAAGCGGCGCGGGTGGTTCATCGGCGCGCTGGCCGGGTTCTTCTCGTTCGGGTTCGTGCTGGCCGCGCTGATCGGGCGGTTCGTCGTGCCGACCATGGACGAGGGCTGGCGGGTCGCGCAGGTGATCACGGCGGTGCCCATCGTCATGTTGCTGTGGTGGCGGCGCTCGCTGCCCGAGTCGCCGCGCTTCCTGCTCCAGCAGGGCCGCGCCGGCGAGGCCGAGGCCGTGGTCGCCGACCTGGAGCGCCGCGTCGAGCGCGCCACCGGCCGGCCGCTGCCGCCGGTGCCCGCCACCGCCACCGCGCCCGCCGCGCGGACGCCCAAGGTCAACCTGTGGAGCGCGCTCAGGTTCCTGTGGAGCCCGGCCATGGCCCGGCGCACCGCGATCATCTGGCTGGTGTGGTTCGTGATCACGTTCTCGTACTACGGGTTCTTCTCCTGGATCCCCACGCTGCTCGTGCAGCGCGGCATCACGGTCACCAAGAGCTTCGAGTTCTCGATCATCATCTATCTGGCGCAGATCCCCGGCTACTTCTCCGCGGCCTGGTTGTCGGAGCGCATCGACCGCAAGAACACCATCGCGCTCTACCTGTCCGGCGCCGCGGTCAGCGCGTTCTGGTTGTCGCAGATGGACAGCCCCGTCACCATCACGCTCGCCGGCGCGGTGTTGTCGTTCTTCCTCAACGGCACGTACGCGGGCGTCTACTCCTACACCCCCGAGGTGTTCCCCACCTGGATCCGGGCCACCGGCACCGGCCTGTCGAGCGCGTTCGGGCGGGTCGGCAGCATCCTCGCCCCCACGATCATCGGCCTGTCGGCCGCGACCCTGGGCTTCGGCGGCGTGTTCGGCCTGACCACGGCGGTGCTGGCGGCCGGAGTGATCTGCGTGCTGGTGTTCGGACTGGCCACGGCCGGCCGGTCGCTGGAGGAACTGACCGAACCCGCCAAGGAGGCGACCCCATGAACGGATTCACCGAGCTGGAAGAGAACGTGCGGCGGGAGGTGGGTGTGCGGCTGTTCACGGTGCTCGCCTGGATCCCCGGGCGGCGCACGCTGCGCCGCGTCCACAGCAGCCATCCTGAGCAGTACCCGGTGGGGGGCGAGAAGAGCGTGGAGGTCGCCCAGGGCTGGCTGGCGCAGTGCGTCGAGGGCGGGCAGCCCTACCTCGGCGCGGACCGGGCCGCCGTACGCGAGATCTTCGCCGACCACGAGCTGATCGAGAGCCTGGGGTGCGGGGCGGTCGTCAACGTGCCCGTGACCGACGACGGCCGTGTGATCGGCGTGCTCAACCTGCTCGACGCCGAAGGCCGCTACGACGAGGCGTCGGTGACCGCCGCCCGGTCGCTCGCCCCCTCCGCCGTGCCCGCCCTGCGCGCGGCCCTCCAGGGAGGTGACGCATGAGCCTGCTGCTGCGCAACGGCCTGCTGCTCGACGTGACGACCGGCACGTACGCCGAAGCAGACCTGCGCTGCGCCGACGGCCGCATCGCCGAGACCGGCCACGGGCTGAGCGCGCCCGACGGCACCCGCGTGCTCGACCTGGCGGGCGCGCACGTCGTCCCCGGCCTCATCGACGCCCACGTGCACGTCACCGCCTCCACCGCCGACCTCGGCTCCATCGGCTCCATGGCGCCGTCGTACGTGGCCGCGCACAGCGCCCGCATCATGAGCGGCATGCTCGACCGCGGCTTCACCACGGTCCGCGACGCGTCCGGCGCGGACTTCGGGCTCGCCGACGCCCAGGCGGAGGGGCTGATCCGCGGCCCCAGGCTGCTGTTCTGCGGCAAGGGGCTGAGCCAGACGGGCGGCCACGCCGACTTCCGCGGCCGGGGCGAGCACCTGCACGACGAGCACCCGTGCTGCGCCGGACTCGGCCGGGTCGCCGACGGCGCCGACGCGGTGCGCGCCGCCGCCCGCGACGAGCTGCGCAAGGGCGCCCACCACATCAAGGTCATGGCCTCCGGCGGCGTGGCCTCACCGACCGACAGGATCGACTCGACCCAGTACTCGATGGACGAGCTGCGCGCCGCCGTCGAGGAGGCCGAGGCCGCCAACCGGTACGTCGCCGCCCACGCCTACACGGCGCGGGCCGTCAACCGGGCGCTGGAGGCGGGCATCCGCTCCATCGAGCACGGCAACCTGATCGACGACGGCAGCGTGGAGCTGTTCCTGCGGCACGACGCCTTCCTGGTGCCGACGCTGGTGACGTACTGGGCGCTCAAGGAGGAGGGCCGCGCGTTCGGCCTGCCGGAGGGGAGCGTGCGCAAGGTCGACGAGGTGCTCGGCGCGGGGCTGGCCGCGCTGGAGCGCGCCGCCCGCGGCGGCGTTCGCCTGGTCTACGGCACCGACCTGCTCGGCGGCATGCACCGGCACCAGAACCGCGAGTTCCGGCTGCGCTGCGAGGTGCAGCGGCCGATCGACGTGCTGCGCTCGGCCACGACGGTCGCGGCGGAGCTGGCCGGCCTGGCGGGCGAGATCGGCACGCTGGCCGTGGGCGCGCACGCCGACCTGCTGGTGCTCGACGCCGACCCGCTCGCCGACGCCGGCGTGCTGGCCGACCCGGAGCACATCCGCCACGTCGTGCAGGCGGGCGCGATCGCCTGAGCCGGCGCCTGGTGCGTACCGTGGGCAGGGTGACGACGATGGCGCGCACCGCTCTGGTGATCGTCGCGGTGCTGATCCTGCTGCTCGGGCTGCTCTGGATCTTCCAGCGGCGGCTCATCTACCTGCCCGACGGCACGCGGGTGCCGTCGGCGGGCCAGGTGATCCCCAATGCGCGTGACGTCTCGTTCACCACGCGCGACGGGCTGAGGCTGGGAGCCTGGTACGTGCCCGGCGACCACGACGTGACCGTGCTGGTCGCCGGCGGCAACGCGGGCAACCGGCTGCACCGGGCGCCGCTGGCCAGGGCGCTGGCGGCGTACGGGCTGCCGGTGCTGCTCATGGACTACCGCGGCTACGGCGGCAACCCGGGCACGCCCACGGAGGAGGGCCTGCACCTCGACCTGCTCGCGGCGCGGGCCTTCCTGGGCGACACGCGGGTCGTCTACTTCGGTGAGAGCCTGGGCGCGGCGGTGGCGACCCGGCTGGCGCGCGAGCGGCCCCCGGCGGGGCTGGTGCTGCGCTCCCCGTTCACCGACCTGGCCGCCGCAGGACAGGTGGCCTATCCGTTCCTGCCGGTCAGCGCGCTGCTCCGTGACCGGTTCCCGGTCACGGAGCACGTCTCGCACATACGCGTGCCGGCCGTGGTCGTGTGGGGCACGGCCGACACGATCGTGCCGCCCCGGCTGAGCAGGGCCGTCGCGAAGGCGGCGGCGGGCCCCGTCACGACCGTCGAGGTGCCCGGCGCCGGGCACAACGACCTGGCCCTGCTGGCCGGCCAGGACCTCATCGAGGCCGTGGTCGAGCTGGCCGGGCAGGTCCGGCGGCGGTAGTCCTGGCGCGGCGTGCGCGCCAGGACCGTCGTGCGTGCCTAGCCGGAGCAGGCGGTGCCGCCGCCCGCGTGGTAGATCATGTCCTGGTACGTGACGCTCGCCTTGATCGGCGTCTTGCTCTTCAGCGTCTGGACGGTCTTGCCGTCACGCTGGAGCTCGAAGACCGGAGTCGTGCCCGGCACCATCGCCGCCTTGAAGGACACCACGCCCGCGCTGGTGACCTCCTTGGTCTTCACGTCGGAGCCCTGCTTGATGACCAGCTTGCCCGGCTCCTTGACGAAGGCCAGGAGCTCGACGTCGTCGACCGGTCCGGGACCCGCCGGAATCGTGAACTTCCCGGCCGTCTGCTTGCTGGTGTCGTACGGTGCGTTGGCCTTGTGGCTGCGGTGGAAGTAGTAGAGGCCGTCGCGGACGATCGCAGGAGCCTTGCCCGTCTTGAGCCACGTCGTGTAGTACGTGTTCACGTCGGCCAGCACCTTGCCGCGCACCTTGGAGGGCGCCTGCTGCGACTCGCCGTAGTCGTTCCAGGTGACGAGCTGCACCCAGTCGGCCTTGCCGTCGATCGCGGCCTTCCACGAGCCGCGCAGGGTGGTGCTGTTCTGCGCCTCCCAGTAGTGCAGCTCCTTGGACCTGGTGTCCTCGAAGCCGATCGGGGCCATGTACGTCAGGCCGCGCTGGTGGGTGGCCTCGGAGGCGCGGCGGAACGCGTCCGTCACCTCGGGCCGGTTGGCTCCCCAGGAGGAGTAGCCGACGACGTGGTCGTCCCACTGGGTCTTACCGCTGCCGCTCCAGTAGTTGAACATCATCAGCAGCGAGGTCTTCATGCCCTTGGCGGACAGCTGGTCGCGTACCTTCTTCCACCAGGCGGGCGGCTGGCGGTCGCCGTGGTAGGGCGCGAGCAGCACGCTGCCGTCCGGCTGCGTGTACAGCGACGGATGGCCCTTGACCAGCAGGACGTCGGAGACCACCTTCGAGACGGACGCGCCCTCCTCCGTCGGGAAGTCCGGGCTGAGCATGATCTTGAAGCCGGGGTCCACGTTCCTGGCCGCGTCCAGCAGCTCGGGCAGGTGGTTCCAGCGCTGGTCGCTGGAGGTGTGGTGCTCGTAGATGAACCCGTCGAGGCCCTGCGCGATGGCCTGGCGCACTTCCATCTCGAAGTCGAGCCTGCGCCAGTGCGACTCGGGCCGTACGGAGCGGGTCAGCGGACGGTCCCTGTGCAGGCCGCCCCTGTTCTTGTACTGGCCGCCGGAGCCGTCGGGGTCGAGCCAGGAGGCGTACTGGTCCTTCGCGGGGTCCTTGTTGTCGATGGACACGGGGAAGGGCGGGAAGTAGAACGCGAACGCCTTCTTGGCGGAGGAGCGCAGCGTGGAGACCGAGGGCTTGTCGAAGGGCAGCGCGGCGCAGGGCGCGGAGGCGCCGCCGGTGGTGTAGGTGACGGTCAGCTGGGGGCCGCGGTCGCCCGTCTCGCGCGAGGAGAACAGGACCGTCGTCGTCTCGTCGGTCCCGGTGAGGGCGAAGGAGTAGGTGCCGTTGCCGGTGACGGCGGACGAGACGTCCAGCTCGGCCTTGCGGCCCTCGGTGAAGCCGCTGTGCGAGTCGATCACGTCGCCGGTCTCGGGCCGGTTCTTCCAGGTCCCGCTCTCCGTCCAGTCGCCGGTGACCGTGCGGGCGGACACCTTCGTGCTCGTCGTCCTGGCGGAGGTGACCTCAAGGGTGGCCTTGACGTCCGTGGCGTCGGCGGGGATGCCGGAGACCTTGAAGCGGGTGAGCGCGAGCCGCTGCGCGGAGCTCTTGCCGCCGCAGGTGGCGCCGCAGACGGACATCCACGTGGCGGTGCCGAAGCTCTTGGAGGGCTCGGCCTGGCTGACGAACATGTCGTCCGTGGCGGGGATGGTGACCGTTTCCGCCATGGTGGCGGTCTTGCCGGATAACGCGGCCGGCGACGTGTGCGCGGGTAAGGAGCGCACGGGTAAGGAACGCGCGGACGCCGCCGCCGTCGTGCCGAGTGACAGGGCGACGGCGATCACCGCGGTGAATCCCACCCGTCGATGCTGGGTGAACATGATCCTCCTCTGAGGTTCGTGCCAGATGGCGATCGACAAGGTAAGGCCATTCGTGGGCGCTTCGCGATGGCTTTCCATAATGGAACGCGATAACTGTCCATAAATCACACCTGGTCAGCGCATGATCACCAGGCGCTGGGCCCCCCACCCCTGACCACCCCGATCACGGTTAGGCAACCCTTGCCTATTCAAGACAGCCTGTAACAAAATAAGGGGCACCCCGCGAACCGCTGGAGGCCCATCCCATGACCATCACCGCCGAGACGGCCGCCCCCGCGGCGCCCGCGCCGGACGGCGGCGACAAGCCCGCCCCCGGCCGCGCCGCGCTCATCGCGCTGCTCGCCCCCATCAGGCCACGGCTCATCACCGCCGCCGCGTTCCAGGTCGTGTACGCGGTCTCGGCGCTCGTCCCCTTCGTGTGCGTGGCCGAGCTGGCCCGCGTGCTGCTCAGCCCGGACGCCGGCGGCGCGGGCCGGGTCTGGCCGATCGCCGCCCTGGCCGTCGCCGGCCTGCTGGTCAGGTTCCTCTCGTTCGGGGTCGCCGGCGCGATCAGCCACTTCGCCGACGCCGACCTCCAGCTCCACCTGCGCCGCCGGATGGCCGCCCACCTGTCGCGGGTGCCGCTCGGCTGGTTCGGCGAGCGCAACTCCGGCCACGTCAAGAAGGTGCTGCAGGACGACGTCAGGGAGATGCACCACCTGGTCGCGCACGCGGCCCTCGACCTGCTCGCGGCCGTGGTGACCCCCCTGGCCGCGCTGGCCTACCTGCTGTACGTCGACTGGCGGCTCACCCTCGTCGTGCTCATCCCGGTGCCGCTGTTCGCCGCCGCGTTCGCGATCATGATGCGCGGCTACGACGAGCAGATGCGGCGCTGGAGCGAGGCCAACAGCAGGATCAGCTCGGCCGTGGTCGAGTTCGTGCAGGGCATCGCCGTGATCAAGACGTTCGGCCAGACCCGGCGCTCCTACCGGCGCTTCGCCGAGGCCGCCGACGACTTCGCCGACTTCTTCGCCGCCTGGGTGCGCCCCATGTTGCGGCTCAGCGGCCTGTCCATGGCGTTCATCTCGCCGCCGGCCATGCTGCTGGTGTCGGCCGCCGGTGGCGCGCTGTTCGCCGCCAACGGCTGGGTCGCGCCGGTCGACGTGCTGCCGTTCGTGCTGGTCGGCGTGGCGCTGACCGCGCCGTTCCTGGCCCTCGACATGGGCTCGATGCGGCTGAGGAGCGCGGCCGAGTCCGCGGGGCGGGTGGCCGCGCTGCTCGACACGCCGCCGCTGCCCGAGCCGGGGACCCCGATGCGCCCGGTCGGCCACGCGGTCGACTTCCGCGACGTGTCGTTCTCCTACGACGGCACGACTCCGGTGCTGCGCGAGGTGAGCCTGTCGCTGGAGCCGGGCACCGTCACCGCGCTCGTCGGGCCGTCCGGCTCCGGCAAGTCCACGCTGGCCAAGCTGCTGCCCCGCTTCTACGACCCCGGCGAAGGACAGATCCTGGTCGGCGGCGCCGACGTACGCGCCATCGGCTCCGCCGAGCTCTACCACCACGTCGGCTTCGTCCTGCAGGACGTGCAGCTGCTGCGCACCTCTGTGGCGGACAACATCGCGCTCGGCCGCCCGGAAGCGGGACGCGAGGAGATCGAGCGCATGGCCCGCGCCGCGCAGATCCACGACCGGATCGCGGAGCTGCCCCGCGGCTACGAATCCGTGATCGGCGAGGACGCCCACCTGTCGGGCGGCGAGGCGCAGCGCGTCGCGATCGCCCGCGCGCTGCTGGCCGACACGCCGATCCTGGTGCTGGACGAGGCCACC
Source organism: Nonomuraea mesophila (assembly GCF_004352805.1). NCBI lineage: Bacteria > Bacillati > Actinomycetota > Actinomycetes > Streptosporangiales > Streptosporangiaceae > Nonomuraea > Nonomuraea mesophila. The sequence goes on along the minus strand of NZ_SMLD01000050.1, from coordinate 42,564 downwards.
GCCTTCCCCGACCCCGAGTCGGAGTCGGCCATCCAGGACGCCCTGTCCACGCTGGTGGCCGGGCGCACGCTGCTGGTCATCGCGCACCGGCTGAGCACCATCACCGGCGCCGACCAGATCGCCGTGCTCGACGGCGGCCGGATCACCGAACGCGGCACCCACGACGAACTGCTCGCCGCCGGCGGGCTCTACGCCCGGATGTGGGCGGCGCACGTACGCGACGACGAGCGGGATTGGACCAGGAGATGATCGGAGAGCTGGGGGCCGTGCTCGGCCCGGAACACGGCGCGCGCCTGCGCCGCAGCCTGCTCGCGATGACCGCGTACGGCGTGCTGCAGGGCCTGTCGTTCGCCATGCTGGTGCCGGTGCTGCGGGCGCTGCTGTCGGGGGAGGCGGTCGGCCCGTGGCTGGCCGGGTTCGCCGTCGTGGTCGTGGCCACCGCCGTCGCCTCCTACGTGCAGGCCCAGTACGGCTACGCGGTCGGCCTGGCCGCCCTGCGCACCCTCTACCACCGGCTCGGCGACCACGTGGCCGGGCTGCCGGTCGGCTGGTTCAGCGCCGACCGCGTCGGGCGGCTCGGGCAGCTCGTCGGCAAGGGCGTCATGGACGTCATGAGCGTGCCCGCCCACCTGCTGCAGGTCGTGGTGAGCGCGGTGGCGGCGCCCGCGACCGTGCTGGTGTGCATGTTCGTCTTCGACTGGCGGCTCGGGCTGGCGGCCCTGCTCACGGCGCCGTTCCTGTGGCTGGCGTTCCGGTGGACGCAGAGCCTGGTGCAGCGCAGCGACACCGCGATGGACGACGCGGGCGCGGAGGGGGCCGACCGGGTGGTGGAGTTCGCCAGGCAGCAGCCCTCGCTGCGGGCGTTCGGGCGCACCGCCGACGGCTACGACCTGCTCGACGACGCGCTGGCGCGGCAGCGCAGCACGCTGCGCCGGCTGCTGCGCACCGCGCTGCCGGGGCTGGGCACGGTCGCGCTGACCGTACAGCTCGCCTTCACCGCGATCCTCATCGTGGGCTGCTCGCTGGCGCTCGGCGGCGCGGTGGACGTACCGGAGCTGGTCGGGGTGCTGGTGCTGGCCGTGCGGTTCACCGAGCCGCTGCTCGCCGCCGCCGACGTCGGCGGCGAGCTGCGGATGGCGCGCGGCGGCCTGCGCCGTATCAAGGCGGTGCTCGACACCCCGCCGCTGCCGGTGACCGGCCCGGCGACCGGCAGGGCTCGGCCGGGCGAGCCGTCGATCGAACTGGACGGCGTCGGCTTCTCCTACGCGGAACGCCCGGTGCTGCGTGACGTGAGCTTCACCGTCGCCCCCCGCACGGTGACCGCCCTGGTCGGTCCGTCGGGCTCCGGCAAGACCACGCTCACCCGGCTCATCGCCCGCTTCTGGGACGCCGACGCGGGTGTGGTGCGGGTGTCCGGGAACGACGTGCGCGACTACGCGCCCGAGGACCTGATGGCGCAGTTGTCGATCGTGTTCCAGGACGTCTACCTGTTCGAGGGCACCCTGGAGGACAACATCAGGCTCGGCCGTCCCGAGGCCACCGACGAGGAGGTGCGCGAGGCGGGCCGGCTCGCCCGGGTCGACGAGATCGCCGCACGCCTGCCCGGCGGCTGGCAGGCCAGGATCGGCGAGGCCGGCGCGACGTTGTCGGGCGGCGAGCGGCAGCGGGTGTCCATCGCCCGCGCCATGCTGAAGGACGCCCCGATCGTGCTGCTCGACGAGGCCACGGCCGCGCTCGACCCCGAGAACGAGTCCGCCCTCATCGACGCGCTCGCCACGCTGGCCCGCGACCGCACCCTGCTGGTCATCGCGCACCGCCTGACCACGATCGCCGCCGCCGACCAGATCGTCATGCTGGGGGACGGCGCCGTCGTGGAACGCGGCACCCACCAGGAACTGCTCGATCTCGGCGGCCGGTACGCTGCGTTCTGGACCGAACGCAAGCGTGCCCGCGGCTGGCGGCTGACCCAGCCCGCATGAGGCCGGCGAGCGGCCCGCACCACGACGTGCGACGGGCCGGCGGGCGCACGGGCGACGACCGGGGAGCGTGATGGGCGGCGAGCAGACGGGCCACGGCGTCCGTGGCGCGGACCCCGGCCGCGGGGCGAGCGGGCGGGAATGGCGCGTACGCGGCCGCCCGCGCGGTCGTCCCCCGCGCATCACCAGGCCCGCCATCGCCGACGCCGCCCTCGCGGTCGGCTTCGACAACCTCACCCTGGCCACCGTCGCCGACCGGCTCCAGGTCGCCCACTCGGCCCTCTACCGCCACGTCGCCGACCGCGAGGAGCTCGTCATGGTGGCGATCGACCGGGCCGTCGCCGCCGCCCCCTGGCCGGAGCCGGCCGGTGAGTGGCGCCCCGACCTGGAGGCGCAGGCCGCCGCCGTCTGGCACGTGCTCGAACGGCACCCGGGGCTGGTCAAGGAGTTCCTCAAGCTCACCCGCTTCCCCGAGGAGGTGATGCGCCGCTTCGGCGCGTCGGTGCGCAGCCTGATCGGCTACGGCTTCACGGCCGAGAACGCCTTCCTCGCCGTCGACACCGTCTTCGACCTGACGATCGACGTGTTCAGCAGGGGCAAGCAGCTCGACGCGCCGGCCGGCCGGAGCATCGTGCGCGACAGCACGGCCGACGCCTGGGCCGAGGCGGTGGGGGCGGAGGTGGCTCCCCTCATGCGGCGGGCGCTCACGGACCCGGCCGCGACATGGTTCGACCGCAAGCTGAGACTGGTGCTCGACGGCGTCGCCGCGAGCCTGGCACCCCGCACCGGCTGATGCGTCTTCTCCCTGGCGCCGGAAGTGACCGCGCCCCGGTCGGCGGGGGACTCGGCGGGGGACGTGGAGAGAACCGGGACCACGGGTCAGGGTGACGCGGGGAGCAGGGACTCCAGCTTGGTGACCGCGTGGTCGCGGTGGACGTTGAGGGTGGCGACCGCCTCGTCGGCGGCGCGGCGGCGGAGGGCGTCGAGGGTGGCCCGGTGTTCCTTGACGACCCGCTCGCGGTTGCCGCCGTCGCCGTAGTACATCGACCGGTAGGCGTCCGTCGCGTCCCACAACGTCCTGATCAGCCGGGCCAGCCGGGGCATGCCCGCGCAGTCGAACACCGTCATGTGGAACAACCGGTTGGCCGTGGCCATGGCGAGCACGTCACCCGCCGCGGCGGCCCGCTCGACGTCGTCCTGGGCGGCCTCCAGCCGGTCGAGGTCGGCGTCGGTGAGACGGGCCACGGCCCGCCGCACGGCCTCCTCCTCCAGCAGCTCCCGGATGCGGTAGACCTCGCGCAGGTCGTCGAGCGAGAGCGTCGCGACGCAGTAGCCCTTGTGCGCCTGGTGGGTGACCAGGCCCTCGCCCTCCAGCGTCTTGAGCGCCTCGCGCAGCGGCACCCGGCTGACCTGGAGCTCCTCCGCCAGCGCGTCCTGCCTGATGGGCGCGCCGGGGCGCAGGCGGCCGGTCGTGATGGCGCGGCGCAGCTCGGCCAGCACGAACTGCTGGGCCGTCGGTGGCCTTCGCCCTGCCCCGTCCGGATTCACGGCCCCAATATCTCACGAACCCAGGCGTCGTCCTGCCCGAGCTCCGGCGGCGGACGGCGGTAGGAGGGCGGGGTGGCGCTGAGGCGTACGGGGGCCGCGACCTGGCCGCCCCCGTCGAGTTGTACGGACGGCTCCAGGCCGAGCTCCTCGGCGAGGGCGAACGCGGCGGCCAGGTCGTTGATCGGGCCGCACGGCACCCCGGCGGCCGTGAGCAGCTCGAACCACTCGTCCGCAGGGCGTTCGCGCAGGGCGTCGTCGAGCGCGGCGACGAGGCCGTCGCGGGCGGCGACCCTGCCCGCGTTGGTGGCGTACCGGGGGTCCGCGGCGAGGTCCGGCCGGTCGAGCACCGCGCAGAGCGCCTGGAACTGGCGGTCGTTCCCGGCCGCGATCACCAGCGGGCGGTCGGCGGCCTGGAACACCTCGTACGGGACGATGCTGGGATGCCGGTTGCCCATGGCCTCCGGCACCACGCCGGCGGCGGCGTAGGCGGAGGAGTGGTTGGTCAGCGCCGACAGCAGGGAGGAGAGCAACGACACCTCGACCCGCTGCCCGTTCCCGGTGAGGTGGCCGCCCTCGCCGGTGTGGTCGCGGTGGCGGAGGGCGGCGAGGACGCCGAGCGCGGCGTGCAGGCCGGTGATGACGTCGACCAGGGCCACGCCCGCCTTGGTGCCGGAGCCGTCCGGCTCTCCCGTGACGCTCATCAAGCCGCCCACGGCCTGCGCGATCAGATCGTACCCCGGCAGCCCGGCCCCCGCGCCGGACCCGAACCCGGTGATCGAGCAGTACACCAGCCCGGGGTTGAGCGCCCGCAGCGCGTCATGGCCGAGCCCGAGCCGGTCCATCGTGCCCGGTCTGAAGTTCTCCACCAGCACGTCGGCCCGCGCGGCCAGCGCCCGCGCCACCTCAAGGTCCGCCTCGTCCCTGAGGTCGAGGGCGATCGAGCGTTTGTTGCGGTTGACGCCGAGGAAGTAGGTCGCCTGCCCGCCCGGCGCGTACGGCGGCCCCCAGGCGCGGGTGTCGTCCCCCGTGCCCGGCCGTTCCACCTTGACGACCTCCGCGCCCAGGTCGGCCAGCAGCATCGTGGCGTAGGGACCGGCCAGCACCCGGCTGAAGTCGGCCACCAGCAGCCCGGACAGCGCCCCGCCGCTCACGCCGGCGCCCCGAGATAGACGGTCACCGTACGGGTGAAGAATTCCCTGGCCGCCCGTCCCTGCTCCTTGGGCCCGAAACCGCTCTGCTTGAACCCGCCGAACGGCACATGCGGGAACGTTCCCGCCGACTCGGAGTTGATGTGCAGCACGCCGACCTCCACCCGGTCCACGGCGGACAGCGCGACGCCCAGGTCACGGGTGAAGATCGCGGCGGACAGCCCGTGGTCGCTGAGGTTCGCCAGGCCGAGCGCCTCCTCCGCGCCGGACGCGCGTACGGCTCCGACGACGGGCCCGAACAGCTCGCTGTGCCAGAAGTCCACGCCGGTGCCCGGCAGGTCGAGCACCGTCGGCGGCACGAACCATCCTTCGCCGGGGTGCGGTTCCGCGCCGGCCAGCGGCCTCGCGCCCTCGCCGACGGCCCGGGTCACGCCGGCGTTCACCCGGTCGCGGGCCGCCGCGCTGACGAGGGGGCCCATGTCGACGCCGCTTTCCAGGGGGTCGCCGACGACCAGCCGCGCGGCGCGTTCGGCGACCCGTTCGAGCAGGTCGTCGGCCACGACGGAGTCGACGATGAGCCGCGAGGTGGCCGTGCACTTCTGCCCGGTGGAGCGGAACGCGCCCAGGCACACCTGCTCGGCGGCGTGGTCGAGGTCGGCGTCGGCGAGCACGACGGAGGCGTTCTTGCCGCCCATCTCCGTCTGCACGGGTTTGCCGAGTTCGCCGCAGCGGGCGATGACGGCCCGGCCGACCGCCGTGGAGCCGGTGAACGACACGGCGTCCACGGCGGGGTGGTCCACGATGGCGGAGCCCGCGGCGGCCTCGCCGTACACGAGGTTGAGCACGCCGTCGGGCAGGCCGGCCTCGGTCAGCGCCCGCGCCAGCCGGTAGGCCAGCAGCGGCACCAGCGAGGACGGCTTCCACACGACGGTGTTGCCGTGGCTGAGCGCGGGGCCGATCTTCCACGCGGGGATGGCGATGGGGAAGTTGAACGGCGTGATGAGGCCGGCGACGCCGATCGGCCTGCGGACGACGAGCACGTTCTCTCCGGGGCGCGGGGAGGCGTAGACCTCGCCGTTCTCCCGGTCGGCCTCGGCGGCGTGGTAGCGCAGGATGCGGGCCGCGCCGCGCACCTCGGCGACCGCCTCGGGCAGCGTCTTGCCCTCCTCGCGGGCCAACTCGGCGCCCCACGTCTCGGCCTCGGCGTCCACGAGGCCGGCGGCGGCGGTGAGCACGGCGGCGCGGGCGTGGTGAGGGGTGGCCGCCCAGCCGGGTGCGGCCTTCCTGGCCGCGGCCACCGCGCGCTCGACCTCGTCGCCGGAGGCGAAGCGTCCGCGTGCCACCACTTCGCCCGGTCGCGCGGGGCTGGTGTCGGCGAACTCATCGCCGTCCCCCTCGACCCAGCGGCCGTCGATGAGATTCAGAACGTCCATGGTCAACGCACCCTAACCGTGGCATATTGGATTTTCAATATTGGATCCAAAATCCGGAGAAGTCATGATCGCACCCACCGAGCTGTTCGCCCTCGACACGCTGCTGACCGAGGAAGAGCGCGAGATCAGGACCACGGTCAGGCGCGTCTGCGACCGCGAGATCAGGCCGCACGTCGCCGGCTGGTTCGAGGACGGCGACCTGCCCGCGCGCGAACTGGCGCGCACGCTGGGCTCGGTCGGCGTGCTCGGCATGCACCTCGACGGCTACGGCTGCGCGGGCATGGGCGCGGTGTCGTACGGGCTGGCCTGCCTGGAGCTGGAGGCGGCCGACTCCGGGCTGCGCAGCCTGGTGTCGGTGCAGGGGTCGCTGGCCATGTATGCGATCTGGAAGTACGGCAGCGAGGAGCAGAAGCAGGAGTGGCTGCCCGCGATGGCGGCCGGGGAGCGCATCGGCTGCTTCGGCCTGACCGAGCCCGACTTCGGCTCCGACCCCTCGGGCATGCGCACCACGGCCAAGCGCGAGGGCGGCGACTGGGTGCTGAACGGCACCAAGATGTGGATCACCAACGGCTCCGTGTCGGACGTCGCGGTGGTCTGGGCCCGCACGGACGAGGGCGTCAGGGGGTTCCTGGTCCCCGCGGGCACGCCCGGCTTCACCGTGAACGACGTCAAGCACAAGATCTCGCTGCGCGCCAGCGTGACCAGCGAGCTGGTGCTCGACGGCGTGCGGCTGCCGGCCGCGGCGATGCTGCCGGGCGCCGGGGGCCTGTCCGGGCCGCTGGGCTGCCTCAACGAGGCGCGGTTCGGGATCGTGTTCGGCTCGATGGGGGCGGCGCTCGACTGCCTGGAGACCACGATCGCGTACGCGGGCGACCGCGAGGTGTTCGCCAGGCCGCTCGCCTCCTTCCAGCTCACCCAGGAGAAGCTCGCCGACATGGCGCTGGAGCTGGGCAAGGGCCTGCTGCTCGCGGTGCACCTCGGGCGGCTGAAGGAGGCCGGCACGCTCACCCCCGAGCAGGTGAGCGCCGGCAAGCTGAACAACGTGCGCGAGGCCCTGGAGATCGCCAGGAAGTGCCGCACGCTGCTCGGCGCGAACGGCGTCACCCTCGAATACCCCGTGATCAGGCACTCCGTGAACCTGGAGTCCGTGCTGACCTACGAAGGCACGTCGGAGATCCACACGCTGGTGCTCGGCAAGGCGCTCACCGGGATCGGCGCGTTCAGCTGACGGGCCGGTGCTCAGAACGTCTGCCAGGTCGCCTCGGTCACCCGGCAGGGACCGCCCTGGTGCACCCGCAGCCGCCCCGCCGTCAGGTCGAGCGCGATCGTGGCCAGCGTCTCCCAGCGCTGGTCGATCGGCTGCGACAGGTCGGGATGGGCGCACACGGGGGCTCCCTCGGGCGCGTGGCTGAGCATCGCGAGCGCCCGTTCGGTGAGGTCGTCGCCGCCCAGCTCGACGGCGTGGTCGCGCAGGTGCCGCAGGCGATCGTAGGTGCCGGGCCGCTCCGTGGCGTGCCGCTCCCCCTCGGCCAGCGCCGGGTCCAAGAAGTGGTTGCAGTGCAGCAGGACGCCGCCGGGGCCGGGCGGGACGACCGCGACGCCGGCCGGCGAAATCTCGATCGCGCCCGCGCCCTCGCCGGTCACGGCGGTGATGACGGTGGAGGCCGAGACCGTGGCCGAACGGGCGATCGCGGCGGCCTCCTCGACGGTGGCCGCCTCCTCCAGGATGCGGCGGGCGATGAGATGCACGGGCACGCCCACCTCGGCGGTGTCGGTGTCGTGGCGCAGGATGTTGAAGTGCACGCCGAGGCCCGCCGTGTTCACCCCGATCTTGGCCAGCACCCCCGCCTCGGTGAACGTGCGCACGACGTGCCCCGGGCGGGGCTCCAGCTCCCACACCATGGGGGCGTCGCGCAGGTGATCGTGCCAGTCCCAGGTCTGCACCGTACGCGGCGGCAGGCCGGGCCCCGACAGCACGACGGAGGTCGAGCACTCCCCCTCGCCGCTCGCGTGGACGGCGGCCAGGATCTCGGTCCTGGCGTTGACCACGGCGACCTGCCACGGCTCCAGCCCGGCCCCTGACGCGATCCCGGCCATCTCGTCGGCCAGCCGGGGCGCCCAGGCGGCGCTGCGGTCGAGCGCCTGCTCGCCCCACGCGCGGACCTGCGCCGGGGTGGCGCCCGCGGCCCTGAACAGGTCGGTGTAGCCGGCCAGGTTGGCGGCGATGGCCGTACGGCGACGGGAGCCGAGTTCCTCGCCGCGGGCACGGGGTTCACTCTGACTGGACACAAAAGCAGGAAATGTCATGATTTAACCCTCAGCCCTGTCCCACAGCCCTGTCCACCGGCCCGTCCACCGGCCAGCCGTCGGGCCTCTCCTTGAGCGCCCCGCACCCGGCCCTGCGCATCTGCTCGGCGAGGCCCAGGTTCCGCGCGGCCGCCGCGTCGCGGACCCGGGAGTAACGCTCCGCGTCGAGATCCTGGCTCAGCTTGAAGATGCTCTGTTCCGTACGTACGTGCACCCGGAAGGCCACCACCCCGGGCAGCAGCGCGCGGAACCGGTCACGGGAGGCGGCGGTGGGCTCCCAGGCCGGCTCCCGCAGCGACTCCAGGGCCGTGACCGTGCGCTCCACCACGTCGAGCGCGTCGAGCGGGTCGTCCAGGAGCTCCACCCGGCCGGTCACGTGCACGGCCGCGTAGTCCCAGGTCGGCACGGCCGGGTCGGTGGCGTACACGGTGGGCGAGACGTACCCGTGCGGTCCTGAGAAGATCACCAGCACGTCGGGCGAGCTTGCGAACGAGCGCCAGTGCGGATTGGCGCGTGCCAGGTGGCCGAGCAGCGTGCCGCCGGCGACGGCGGTTCCTTCGAGGACGACCGGCACGTGCGTGGCCACGGGCACGCCGTCGACCGTGCTCACGACCAGCGCGAACGGGTTCTCCCTGACCAGGGCGGTCACCTGCGCCGGGTCGGCGGCGGCGTACCGGGGGAAGGTGTGCACGCCTACTCCACCGCGCTCAGGATCGCGTCCCACGCGACCTCGGACGCCAGCGTCCCGAGCGCCGTCGGCTTGACGCCCGCCAGATCCACCTCGTCGGTCGTCATCGCGAACAGCACGTCGCCGTCCGTCAGGGTGTGGAACGGCTGGATGCCGCGGTGCATGGAGCTGTGCACCTGCCTGCCCACCTGGAGCAGCTCGCCGTCCGTCAACCGTACGTTCGTCACCATCACGGTCAGCGTGGTGTTGCCCATGACGGCGGGAGCGGGCTCGCCGATCGTCGCGGCATAGTCGTCGCGCGGGTGGCGCCGGGCGCCCTCGCCGGCGTGGTAGTTGCCGCGTACGATCGTGCCGTTCCGGTCCACCACCGCGCCCACGGCGTTGACCACGGTCGCGACCAGCACCTTCGCCTCCCCGAACGCCCCGAACGCGGCCCCCTGGCCGGCGAACTCGGCCCGGCCGAACTCCACCTTGCCCGCGCTGGCCGTGCGGCCCGCGCCGCACCGGCCCACCGGGAACAGGCCCTCCCGCGCCCCGCGCAGCGCGGCCCTGCCCAGCTCGGCGTCCGGGTAGACGGCGCTGTCGCGGCAGGAGAAGTCGTAGATGACCGCGCCGGACACGAGCTGCAGGTCGTCCCACCTGGTCCGGTTCTCCCTGCGGGCGAGCAGTTCGTCACTCACGCCCGTCGCGGCGGCCAGCCCGTAGACCGAGCCGCCCGCCAGGCAGACGGCGTGGTTGAAGTCGTAGCCGCCGCTCATCCCGACCGCGCCGCCGCGGGCGTCCACCGCCGTACGCGCGCCCGCCGGGACGTGGATCACCGTGCAGCCGGTGGGGCCCTCGCCGTACTCGGCGGTGCCGACGTGCACGCCGGGCAGGTCGAAGGGCACGGACCCGCGCCCCGGGCTGGGCTGCGGGGTCAGCGGCAGGTCCGCGTTGCGCGGCACCCCCGCGGCGAACGCGGACGGCTGGGCGAGCCGTGGCTGGTCGGTCACAGGGCCTCCAAGAGTTGCCGGGAGTATTCGTGGGCGGGCGCGGTGTAGAAGGTGGCGGTGTCGGCCGTCTCCACGACCTCGCCCGCGCGCATCACCGCGATCCGGTCGGCGACGTAGCGGACCGCGCCGAGGTCGTGGGAGATGAACAGCGCGCTGAAGCCGTACTCCTTCTGCAGGTCGCGGATCAGGTTGAGGATCTGCACCTGTACGGAGACGTCCAGGGCGCTGACCGCCTCGTCGAAGACGATGAAGTCGGGCCTGGTGACCAGCGCGCGGGCGATGGAGACCCGCTGCCGCTGGCCGCCGGACAGCTCGTGCGGATAGCGGCCGGCGAACGACTCCTCCAGGCCGACGTGGCCGAGCATCTCGGTGACGAGATCGCCCACGGGGCGGCCGAGCACCGCCAGCGGCTCGGCGACGCTCTGGCCGACGCGCATCCTCGGGTTGAGCGACCAGTGCGGATGCTGGAGCACGGCCTGCGTCCGGCCCGCGAGCTCGCGCCGCCGCCTGGGGAAGGGGCGGCCGTCGAACCTGACGGTGCCGCCGGTGGGCCGGTGCAGGCCCAGCGCCACCCGGCTGGTGGTCGTCTTGCCCGAGCCCGACTCCCCCACCAGGCCGAGGGTCTCCCCCTTGGCCACGGACAGGGAGACGTGCCTCATGGCGTTCAGCCGGATGCGCCGCAGCGGCGGCCCGGCCGTGAAGGTGACGGTCACGTCGTCGAGTTCGAGGATCGCCCGCGTGCCGGTCATGCCGTCACCTCGCCGGCCCGGTGGCACAGGACGTCCTGGTCGCGTACCCGGACCGGGCCGGGGCGCTCGTGGTGACAGCGGTCGACGGCGAGCGCGCAGCGCGGGGCGAACGCGCAGCCCGGCGACGGCCCGGTCAGCACGGGCGGGCGTCCCGGCACCGGCTCCAGGCGGGCGCCGTGGGCCGCCGCCGCGGGGGCCGACCCGGCCAGCGCCGCCGTGTACGGGTGGCCGGGCTTGCCGAGCACCTCGCGGGCCGGGCCGTGCTCGACGACGCGGCCACCGTACATGACCGCGACGCGGTCGCAGCGGCGGGCCACGGCGGGCAGGTCGTGGCTGAGCCACAGCAGGCTCGTCCCCGCGTCGGCGGCCAGTGAGAACACCACGTTCAGCACCTCCTCGCGCACCTGGCTGTCCAGCGCGGCGGTCGGCTCGTCGGCGACGAGCAGTTCGGGCGAGGCGGCCATGGCCATGGCGACCGCCACCCGCTGCGCCATGCCGCCCGACAGCTGGTGCGGGTACGCGCGCGCCACGCGGGGGTCGTCGAGCCTGACCCGCTCCAGGTGCGGGTTCACATCGGCGCCGCGCCCGAGCACGAGCCGGAGCTGGGCGCCGACGCGCATGGTGGGGTCGAGCGAGCCGATCGGGTCCTGGAAGACGAACCCCAGGTGTCTCCTGCGCAGCCGGCGCAGCGCGGCCGGCGGCAGGTCGAACACCGGCTCCCCCGCGACCAGCACCTCCCCGCCGGTACGCCGCGCCGTCCGCGGCAGCAACCGCCCGACGGCGGAGCCCAGCGTGGACTTGCCGGAACCGCTCTCGCCCACGAGCCCGACCTTCTCCCCCGGAGCGACGTCCAGGTCGGCGCCGTCGAGGGCGCGGGTCTCCGCGTAGTCGATCACCAGATTCCGCACTGAGAGCAGGCTCATGTCAGTGACCTCGTCTCCTGGGGTTCGAGCCGGTCGCGCAGCCCGTCGCCCACCACGTTGATCGCCAGGATGGCCGCCACCAGCACCACGCCGGGCCCGAGGACCAGCCAGGGCGCGGCGATCATGTACGTGCCGCCCTGCTGGATGAGCACGCCGAGCGAGGCCTGCGGCGGCTGCACGCCGAAGCCGAGGAAGCTCAGCCCGCCCTCGACCGCGATGCCGACGGACAGCGCGTACGTGCCCTGCACGGCGATCGTGCCGGCCACGTTCGGCAGCACGTGACGCCCGAGCACGCGGGGCAGCCGGGCGCCGCTGATGACGGCGGAGGTGACGTAGTCGCGCTGCGAGACGGCCACGGCGGCGGCCCGCACCAGCCGCGTCATGAGCGGGATCGTCACCAGCACGATGCTGGCCAGCGCCGCGACCTGGCCGGGGCCGAGCACGGCGGCGACCAGGACGGCCAGCACGATGGCCGGGAAGGAGTAGAGCACCTCCACCAGGCGCATCACCAGCTCGTTCAGGTAGCCGCCACGGTATCCGGCGACGATGCCGAACGTCGCGCTGACCGCCGCCGTCACCAGCACGGCGAGCGACGACAGCAGCAGCGTCGTGCCCACGCCCTCCATGACGCGCGGCGCCATCGAGCGGCCCAGGTTGTCGGTGCCCAGCCACCAGCCGGGCCCCGGCGGCTGCAGGCGCGGGCCGACGATCGCGTCCGGGTCGCCCCCGGCCCCGGCGAGCGAGCCCAGGGCGAGCAGCACGAGCACGAGCAGGCAGGCCAGCCCGCCGATGGACAGCCGGTCCAGCCTCTTCATGAGCGCCTCCCCGCCGTGACGCCGAGCCGGGGATCGAGCACCCCGACGAGCAGGTCGATGACCACGTTCATCACGATGAACACGCCGGCCGCCAGCAGCACGCCCGCCTGCACGACCGCGTAGTCGCGGCGGCCGACGGCCTGCACGATGTACGAGCCGATGCCCGGCAGGTTGAACACGTGCTCCACGATCAGTGCCCCGCCCAGCAGGTACGCGATGATCGTGCCGAGCAGCGTGACCACCGGCGCGGCGGCGTTGCGCAGGATGTGGTGCCTGACGATGAACCACGGCGACTCGCCGCGCCCGACGGCCGCCGTGACGTACGGCTCGACGAGCACGCCCATGACGGCGTCGCGGGTGGTCCTGGCGGTGACGGAGATGGCGAACACCGACAGGACGGCGGCCGGCAGCACCATCGTGGCCAGGTTGCGGGCGGGGTCCTCGGTGAACGGCACCCACGCGCCGATCTCCAGGCCGAGCGCGTACCGGGAGAAGACGAAGACGACGAGGCTGCCCAGCACGAACTCCGGCACGCTGACGCCGAGCCCGCTGAGCAGCCGGCCGGCCGCCCCGCCGCCGCCCGGCCGCGCGCGTACGGCGGTGAGCACGCCGAGCGGCACCCCGGCCAGCACGCTGCCGGCCACGGCCAGCAGGGACAGTTCGGCGGTCACCGGCAGGCGGGCCAGCAGCTCCGCGCCGACCGGCTGGCGACTGATCATGGAGATGCCGAAGTCGCCGCCCGCGACGGCGGCCAGCCAGTGGCCGTACTGCATGAACACCGGCTGGTCCAGCCCGTAGCGGGTGGCCAGCTCCGCCTTCTGCTCGGGGGTGGCGAACGGGCCGAGCACGGTTTCCGCGAAGCCGCCGGGCATCAGGCGGACGGCCGCGAAGATCAGCACGGAGACGCCCAGGAGCGTCGCGGCCGAGCTGAGCGCCCGGCCGGACCACCACATCAGCAGCCGCATGGTTACTGGGACTTCTTCACGCGGGCGTCGGCGACCAGGCGCAGCACGTTGCCGTAGCCCTCGGTGGAGTAGAGGCTGGGGCTGAGCGCGTCGGATCTGTAGGCGACCGTGGCGGGGCGGGTGACCAGCGGGATCATCTGCGCGTCCGCGTCGGCCGCGGCGCACACGGCGGCCAGCGCCTTCTCGCGCGCGGCGCCGGCGGGCTCCTTGCCGGCCGCGCCGATGAGGGCGTTCAGCTCTTTGCCGGGCGTCATGAAGCCGACGTTGAAGCCGGCCTCCTCCGGGTTCCACCACTTGGTGACCATGCCGGGGTCGGCGTAGCCGGCGAACCACGACAGGGCGGCGTCGAACTCGGCGGGCGCCTTGCCGTACACCTTGCCCGACCAGCTCGCCTCGTCCATCTGCTCGATCTTGACGGTGATGCCGGCCTGCTGGAGGTTCTGCTGGATCACCTGGGCGACGGCGGGGGCCGGCTGGGTGGAGTAGATGCTGAGCGTGAACGTCAGGTTCTCGGCGCCCGCCTCGGCCAGCAGCTTCTTGGCCTCGTCGATGGTCTTGGAGGCGGACGGCAGCGCGGCGGGGTCGCAGGCGCCCGGCAGGCCGGCCGGGGTGACGGCGCTCGGTTTCCCCTTGCCTCCGAGCGCGATGTCGGCGATCTGCTGCGGGTCGAGCGCGATGTTGATCGCCTGGCGCACCTTGGGGTCGGCGAACTTGGAATCAGGCGCTTTCGTGTTGAGCATCAGGTAGTAGAAGTCCGTGGTGGCCTGGGTGACGACCTGCACGTCACGGGCGCCCGCCAGCATGCCGGCCGAGTCGACGTTGCCCAGCGTGGCCAGGGCGGCGCTGCCGTTCTGCAGGGCGGCGATGCGCGCGGCCTCCTCAGGGGCGATGGTGATGTTGAGGGTGTCGGCCGCGGGCTTGCCCTTCGCCCAGTACTTCTCGTTGCGCTTGAACGTCCACGACACGTCCTGGCGGTGGTCCTCCACCACGTACGGCCCGGTGCCGAGCAGCGTGGTGGCCGGATCGACCGACTTGTCCTCGATCTCTTTCATCGGCAGGACGGCGGCGGGCACGTTGGCGAGGGCCGCCAGGAACGGCGTGTACGGCTCCTTCAGCGTGACCTTCACCGTGTGGTCGCCGTCCTTGGCGACCGACTTGACCGGGCCGAGCTGGCCGCGCCACACCGACTCGGACGCGAGCAGCCGCTCGAAGCTGCCCACCACGTCGTCGGCCGTCATCTTCCTGCCGTTGCTGAACGAGACGTCCTCGCGCAGGTGGAAGACGTACTCGGTGGGTGAGGGCGTCTCCCACTTCTCGGCCAGCAGCGGCTCGATGCCGAAGTCGGGGCCCACGGTGACGAGGGTCTCGTAGGACAGCGAGAGCAGCTGCCAGGTGGTGGCGACGTCGGCGAGCTGCGGGTCGTAGCCGGTGGCCGCGCCGCTGTCGATGTGGACCTGCACATTGAGCGTGCCGCCCGAGGGCAGCGCGTCGTCGGCCACGGCGAGGTAGCCGGGCGCGGCCTCCGCCTGGGGGCCGGTGGAGGGCTGGGTGGTCGTTCCGGTGGCGGCGCAGGCCGTGGCCAGCAGGGCGGCCGCGACACCGCAGGCCAGGCGTATGGGACGCATGGGCCTCTACTCCTCTAGTGGCAGGAACGTTCGGCGGCGCTCGGCGGGACGTCGAGCGTGGGGTTGCGGTCGAAGAACCCGACCGGCTTCAGTACGAACCCGCACGTGTCGACCGGCATGATCGGCCAGTCCTCCACGCGGGGGAAATGCGTCAGGCCGAACGTGTGCCACAGCACGATGTCCTGCCCGTCGATGTCGCGGTCGGCCCTGGTGTAGGCGGGCAGGCCCGCGCCGCCGGGATGCTGGTTGACCAGGTCCCCGGCGGGATAACGCTCCGCTGGGTGGTAGCGGGTGACCCACAGGTGCCGCGTGGCGAACTCCGCGCGGCTGCGGATCGAGGAGCCCTCGGCGGCGAGGAGGGTCGGCTTGCCCTCGGGGAACAGGGCGTAGCCGACCGGGCGGCCCAGGCGGTTGCGCACCGAGGGGTTGACGACGTGCCAGGTGCGCTCGGCGGCGAGGTCGGCGTCGCGCCGGGCCTCGCGTTCCGTGCGCAGGCGGGTGGCGGCCCTGCCGATGGCGTTGCCGTACGGGTTGCCGGGGCCCATCGGATGACGGACCACCTCGACCTCCTCCACCGCGTTGGCCACGCCGTCCACCGTCATGTCCAGCCGCGCGCCGAACAGGTGCTGGTGGTAGGGGGCCGCGAGGCCGGGCGCGACCTCCGACGCGTACGGGGCGGCCCGGTCGTCGTAGGCGGCGGTGAAGACGATGCCGGTGGCCTTGACCTCCAGCTCGATGGTGCCGTCGAGGTAGAGGTACCAGTAGAAGCCGTAGTCGTAGTTGCCCACGGTGACGAAGAACGAGATGACCAGGCGGCGCTGCCTGCGGGTCTCCCTGGAGCCGTTGGCCGGGTCGGTGTGCTTCCACAGCACGCCGTAGTCCTCCTCGTGCATGCAGATCGCGTTCGTGATCACCTTGGGCACGCAGGCGCCGTCCGTGACGACCGCGTCGAAGTAGGTGATCTCGCCGAGGCAGTCGCAGCCGAGCTCCAGCGAGTTGGCCAGCTTGCCGAGCTGGTACTCGCCGGTGTCGAAGTAGTTCTGCCAGAACCGCACGGGGCTCGGGTCACCGTACGGCACCAGCATCTCGGCCACCGACGCCCGGTAGACGACCGGCCGGACCCGGCCGCCGTCCTCGAAGCCGATCTGGTGCAGGGTGAGGCCCTCGCGCATGTCGTAGCCGAGCCGCAGGCTCCACTTCTCCCAGGTGACGTGCGGGCCGTCCACGGTGAAGCTCGGGCCCTCCGGCTGGGTGATGCGGATCGGCTTCTGCGTGGTGCGGTGGGGTCCCTGCGTGTAGTCGCCGGGTTCGGCGGGCACGGGCTGCGGCCCGGTGTCGACGATCTCCAGGACCGCGCCCTTGACCAGGTCGACGTACGCGACCAGGCCGTCCACCGGGTGCGCCCACGGCAGGCTCTGCGGCGTGGGCATCACGTGCGCCAGGACCCGGGCGACCCGGCGGCCCCGCTCTGCCGGCAGGCCGTAGTGGCCCGCGCTGAGCGCGGCCAGATAGACGCCCGCCGGGTCGGTGATCCCGCGCCGCGCAAGCGCCTCGGCCCAGCCGGCGTCCTCCCTGAGCACCCGCCTGACCAGCGCGTGCTCCTCGTCCAGCATCGGCACCTGGCCGCTGACGGCCGGGTCGATCGGCGTGCGCGACTCGATCCGCGCGCCCGCCTCTCCGTCGCCGAGCGACACGATCACGTCGGAGGAGACCTCGGTGGCGAGGTCGATGAGGAACACCCGGGCGCGGCGGCCGGACGGCGTGCTCTCCCCGCCGGCGAGCACCTCGTCCTTCGGCGGCTCCTCCAGGCCGAGGTAGGCCACGCGCACCGACTCGGTCAGCAGGCCCTCCTCGATCAGGATCCGCCTGACCTCGTCGATCTCCTGCGCGGCGAGGGGATCGAGAGGATGGGGACGCTTCCCCGTGGTCAGGTGCAACGCTCCGCCCCTTTCGTATGCCGGAACGTTCCGGCAACGGTTTCGCGCCAACCTAATGCGGAACGCGGGAGCGGGACAAGACCCCGAGCCCAGGTGAAACACATCGTTTACCGGGCGGGCTACGATGCGGGCGTGCAGACAGACGAGCCGGTCACCATCCTCACCGTCGCCAAGGAGGCGGGGGTGTCCAAGACGACGGCCTCCGACGCGCTGCGCGGCTCCGGGCGGGTGTCCGAGGCGACGCGCGCCACGGTCGCCCAGGTCGCCGAGCGGCTGGGCTACGTGCCCAACGGCTCGGCCCGCCACCTGCGCAGGGCCAGCACCGGCACCATCGGCCTGCACGTGCCCGAGGTGCTCACCCGCTCGTCCTACTACATGTCCTTCGTGTTCGGCGTGGTCGAGCGGGCCGCGCGACACGACTACGACGTCACCCTGATCACCTCGGGCCAGCGGCGCCCGCGCCCGCCGCGGGTCGACGGCCTGGTGCTCGGCGACCCGCTCGGCGGCGACCCGGTGGTGGAGCGCCTGATGGCGACGGGCCTGCCCACGGTCTCCTGCGAACGCTTCCCCGGCGACCGGCAGGCCGACGGCGTCGTGTGGTCCGAGCACGCCGAGATGCTCACCCGGCTGCTCGGCCACCTGCGCTCGGCCGGGGCGGCGCGGCCCGCGCTCATCGTGGCGGGCGACGAGAGCGACTGGGCGGCCAGCCTGCACCAGGGTTATCTCGGCTGGTGCGCCGGCCAGGGGGTGGCGCCGCTCGTACGGCGGGTGTCCTTCGACGCGACGGGCGACGAGGTGCGCGCCGCCGCCCGCGACCTGCTCCGTTCCGCACCGCTCGACGCCCTCGTGTGCGCGCCCGCGGGCGCGGCGACCGAGGTGGCGCCCCTGCTGCGCGAGTCAGGCGGCGACGTGCTGCTCGCCTCGTGCGTCGACAGCGCCGCCACCCGTCTGGCCGACCCGCCGATCACCGCGATCGACCTGCGTCCGCGCGAGGCCGGGGCGAGCTGCGCCGAGTTGCTGTTCGAGCTGCTGGCGGGGGCCGCCCCGGCGGGCACGCAACGCCTGCACCCGATAGAGCTGGCCGTACGCGCCTCGACCCGCCGCTGACGCGCCGGGCACGAATGCCCGGCGCGGGTGGCGGCTCAGCGGAAGTCGACGTCGCTGCAGATGTAGTACGTCTGGTCCATGTGCGAGGCCTTCCAGATCGTGTAGACCACGTGGCGGCCGGTGCGCGAGCCCTTGCCGATGCCGTTGATCAGGTACGTCTCGCCCGGCGCGTAGCGCGGGGTCTCGCGGACGAGCTCCAGGTGGTTCCAGCCCAGCGGCGTGGTGGTGGCGTCGTAGCCCTGACGGGTGATGTAGACCCTGATGTAGTCGGCGCCGTGGCGGGCCTGGTCGTGCAGCCGGATGTCGAAGGTGCCGCCGAGCGTGGTCGTGGTCCACGGCCCCGGCGTGTCCATCGAGCGGTAGCGGCCGTCCTGGGTGTGGCCGGCGCTGCAGAGCCGGCCGTCGGGGATCGCGGCCTGGTGGTTGCCGCCGACGTTGTCGCGGTAGAGCCCGTTCCAGTTCCACATGGCGTTCGTGTTGTCCTGCCAGGCCTGCCAGCACATCGGGTCCTGCTGCTGCATGGCGGGGTTCTGGAAGTCGCTGCCCCAGCGCAGCCAGCAGCCGTAGTTGCGCGAGGCCGGGTCGATGACCGAGCCGTGCGCCGAGGCCGTGCCGGTCATGGGGCCGTACAGTGCGATGGCGCAGAGCGTCACCACGGACAGCAGCAGCGCCAGGACGCGCCGCGGGTGGGATCGGACTCGGGGCATGGCGGTCTCCGTATTCCGGACGGGGGGTTCCGATGGTTGGGAGCGCTCCCGCCGGGACGGTATCTGACCGGGGAAGGTCGTACAAATAACTGGACGTGTCAGCTTCTCGCCATTTCCGGGGACTTACCGGGATGAGCTGTGGAAAGGGCTTTCCATGCAGCTCAGGCAGGGGATGAAAGTTTCAGTCCCGCGGGGGATGGCACCCCACTCGCAGAGTGGTTTTTTCGTTACCGCGAGTAGCGGGAATCGGGTAAGTAGCATGTGGGCGAGGGCGAGATTCCCGATACTGAGTGGGTGACCGCAATGGCGACGATCGAACCGAAGAGCGAATCGGCCGCGGACGAGCCGACGACTGGGCGCACGGTTCTCCCTGGTGCGCCGCCGTTCACCGTCGATGACCTGCTCGAGTTCCCCGACGACGGGAACCGATACGAGCTCTTCAACGGGAGCCTACTAGTGAGCCCTTCCCCCGCACCCCCACACCAGCGGGCCCTCTATCGTCTGCAGCGTATCCTCGATGATGCGTCGCCGCCCGAGTTGGAGCCCTTGTCGACGGTCAACGTCAGGCTGACCGACAAGGATTTCGTCATCCCGGACCTCGTCGTGGTGCCCGAGGAGGCATCGGAGACCGTGGGGCTCATGTTCTCGCCCGCCGACCTGCTCCTGGCGGTTGAGGTGGGCAGTCCGAGCACCATCATGGTCGACGAAGGCACCAAGGCCATCCTCTATGCGAAGGCGGGCGTCCCCTCTTACTGGCGCATCGAGCTGGCAAACGAGCCGACGCTCTACGTTCACGAACTCAACGGCGACACGTACGATCCACCGGTCGCCTACAAGGCGGGCGATGTCGCGCACCTGACGACACCGTTCGCCGTCGGTTTCGATCCCGCCGAGCTCGTCCGCGGGCGGCGCTGAGCACACGTCTTGACCTGGTCCTCGGCCCTGCCGGCCCCCTCCTGCCGGGAGGACCGAGGCCAGGCGTCATCCCCGATCGGATGGTGTGCGAGCGGCCAGCGACGTGTAGACGGTCACCTCGTCCGGCTGGAGCAGACCGTCCTGGATGGCGCAGATGAGCAGCTTCTCCTTGGTGGGCGCGGGCCGGCCGGCCGCCGCGTACTTGACCCTCGCCCGGTCGATGTACTGCCGCACGGTCCGTTCCTTGATCCCCATTCGCGCCGCCACCGAGGCCTTCGACATCGACTGGAACCAGAACAGCAGCGCCGCCCGTTCCTTGTCCGACAGTTGCGGCCGGTGCGGCCCCTCGTCCGTGGCGATGGCCTGAGCCATCGGCGGCGTCACGCTCGGCCGGTCGGCGGCCACCTCCAGGATCGTCTCCAGGCACGACTCGCGGGTCGCCCGTCCCTTGCCGATGAAGGCCGAGGCGCCCGCGTCGAGGACCGCGCGCACCGTCTCCGGCTCCTCGTGCTCGGAGAAGACGATGACCCGCTGCCCGCCCGCGCACAGCTTGGCCACCCGGTCGATGACCATGGTGCCGTTGAGGTTGAGGTCGAGCAGCAGCACGTCGGCGGGCGTGCCGCGGACCGACTCGATGGTGGGCCCCTGCGCGACCAGCTCCACCTGGCCGTACGAGCCGAACCATGAGCGCACGCCGTCCACCACGACCTGGTGGTCCTCCACCAGCGCCACCGTCACGGGTCCCGTCATGCCGGCTGCCAGATGCTGTTGACCCATACCTCCCCTCCCTGCCGCTGATAGGTGACGACGACCCCGCTCGGCTCGTGCACCGGATCGGGGCTGACCTGCAGGTCGTCGTTGTCGGCGACGACCGCCACGCTCACCATGGCCGACATCGCGGACACGGTCACCCTGGCCCTCGTCCGCGCGCCGTCCAGGGCCGCGACGGGTGCTTTGAGCAGGTCCTCGCGTACGCCGTCGGGCAGCGCGGGCATGCGCTCGCCGAACGGCGGCGCCGTCACCAGGACCTGCCGGCGCTCGGCCGCGTCGATGCGCTCGCGCAGCGCGGACACCAGCTCGTCCGGCACCTCCTCGCGCTCGGTGATGAGGCGCCGCAGCCGCATGGCGCCGGAGGTGCAGTCGTCGCGCACGCGGGGGTCGCCGGGGTCGGCGCCGTCCGCGAGCTGCTTGAGCATCGACTCCGCCACCTCGCGGATGGCTTCGTAGCGGCGCAGCCGGTCGGTGTGGATGCGCTGGGCGGACAGGCGCCAGGCGTCGTCGGAGGCGAGTTTGCGGGCCAGCAGCGCGGCGTCCTCGGCGCGTACGCGCAGGATGTGGCAGCCGGTCATGTAGCCGAGCTGGAGCGTGACACCGCCGACGATGACCATCAGGTATTTGGCCAGGGAGACGCGGTCGACCGTGCCCGTGGCGATCATCGCCGCCAGCATGATGCCGGCGTTGGCCGACAGGAACGCGATGGCCTCGGCCCGCCAGCGCGGCCGGTTCCACAGCAGCATGACGCCGAGCCACCCCACCGACCCCCATCCCCAGTCGATGGGACCGATCAGGTCCTGCGGCCGGCAGGCCACGATCACCGCGACGTCGATGACGAGCACGGCGACGGCCAGCTCACGTGCCCGGGCCGGCCCGGTGTACGTGCGTAACAACGACAGCGCGGCGACGACGCCGATCACGGTGTAGGCGATCCAGGCCGCCGCCGCGAGCAGGGGCCAGCGGAAGGAGTCCCAGCCGGTGACGGTGACGGTGAGGTCGTAGCCGGTGTGCCAGACCGTGGTGATCACGATGGCGCCGATGGCGGTGTAGAGCGTGTAGCGGTGCGCCACCTCCTCGATGTCACCGGTCATGGCCGCCACCACAGGCTCACCCGGGTGCCCTCGCTGCCCGAGCGGATGTCGGCGCCGGCGTTCGGCAGGGAGCGCATCGTGCCGAGGATCGAGCCGCGTACGCCGAACCGGTCGGACGGCACCCGTTCGACGTCGAAGCCCGCGCCCGCGTCGGCGACCTCTACCCGGATCTCGCCGTCGCGGCTGCTGGAGACCAGCTCGGCCTCGCGCACGCCGGCGTGCCGGGTGATGTTCGCCAGCGCCTCGTTGACGGCGCGGGCGAACCGCTCCGCGACCTCCCCCGGCACCGTCTCCGGCGTCAGGCTTCTGCGCACCTCCAGGTTCGTGGCCCGGCCGGCCACCTCGTCGAGCAGGGCGTCGAGAGCGATGGCCGCGGCACCGGCGTGCGGCGTGTCGCGCAGCCGTTCCAGGGCCGCGAGGTCGGTCACCGCCTGGCGGCGCAGCGTGTCCGACGGGCCCTCGTACGTGCCGAGGCCGACCATGGTCAGCGTGTGCAACGACGTCTCGTGGACGCTGCCGACCTGGCGTAGTTCGTCCTCGCGGCGCAGCCGCTCGACCATGAGCGCGACCTGCGCACGGGCGCTGTCGCGCAGGGACGTGTCGGCCGAGGCGGCCGATCGGCGCAGCATCGTCATCAGCACCGCGATGGAAAGGATCTGCAGGAGGTGGATCGCGAGCGTGCTCACGACGTCCTGCTGCGGCGCCGCGAACCGGGCCCCCATCAGGTACGCCGCCGCCACGGCCAGCCCCGCGGGCACGGCGATCGAGGGCCGCCAGGCGATGCCGGCGACGACCACGCTCATGGTGACCAGCCCGGAGACCCAGCTCGCGTTCGCGGCGAGCGCGTCCAGCGCCACGAGGTGACGCTGGGCCAGGCAGAACGCGACGGTGATCGTGACATCACCGGCCGCCAGCCAGGAAGGCAGCGGCCCGCGCAGCCAGGCCACCCGCAGGAAGAGAACGGTCCAGAGCACATGAACCGTCAGCGCGGGCACCAGCCACGACCACCTGACGGGGGGCACGGCGCCGAGAACCGCCGCGACGATCGCCACCAGGCCGATCACGGCGCGGGAGCCGGACCCGATGCGCGCGGCGGCCTGCTCCAGTTGCCTGGCCGCCGAGTCGTACCTCGTGGAACCGCGGTGAGACATGCGCCGCCCGCTCGCAGTGAGAGCACAGGACGAGTCTCAGATTAACGCACGCCGCAGGGGTGTACGGGAAGATCGCGCCGGCCGTCTCGGCGGGTAAGGGGATGGGTGGCATGGTCGCTTCCTCGGGCCGGCTCGGCGGCGGTCGATCACCGCCCTCCCTGACCCTGATCCGCTGTTCCTCCTGCGGCATGACGGCTGATCGGCCGTCATCCGCCACGACGTCCGAACAGCCGTCAGTCGTGTCTCCTTGTACACGCGTTGTACTGATGCCCGGGCCGCTGGGAACACGGAAGAGAGGCAAACCTGATGACCTTCGTGGTGATCCCCATCCTGGTGGGCTGCCTGTCCGTCATGACGGTCCGCGGCCGCAGGGAGAGCTGGCAGACCGGCGCGCCGGTGGCCCGCCCGAGACTGGTGGCGGCGGGCGGCACGTACGACGGCACGCGCGGACAGTCGTCGGACGCGTACGTCATCCAGGAACGCCTCATCGCGGCGGCCCACGGCGCCCCCGCCCCCGGCGGCGCGCAGAGCACGAGCGGCGAGGGCGGCGCAGGTGGAACGGGAAACGCGGACCTCGCCCACACCGCTGCCGCCCTGGCCCTGGCCGCGGTGGTGGCCGCCCGCCCGCAGCACGCGGGGGCGCGGGAGGCGGACCTCGGCGAGTGCACCGAGGCGGCGCATCGCGCGGTACGCGCCGCAGTCGAGTGCGCCCCGGCAGGGCCGGGCTCGTCCGAGCGTGACGGGCACGGCGTGGCCAGCTCGCTGGACCTGGTCGTGCTCGACCAGGACGAGCATTCCCGCCTGCGTTACGCCCACATCGGCGACGGCGCCATCTGGCACTGCGCGAAGGGTGCGGAGCCGCGGCCGATCACGACGGCGCACGTCTGCGACAGCGGCGCCATGACGCGCGGGCTCGGCCTGCCGGCGGCGCTCGCCCCGGAGATCGGCACGCTGCCCCTGCGCTCCGGCGACCGCGTGGCCATCGTCACGGGAGGCGTCACCCGCGCCCTCGGCACGGACCGGCTCGAAGCGCTGCTCGCGAGCCGGTCCTCGCCCGCGGCCTGTCTGGACCGCCTGTACGACGAGATGGCCGCCCTCGAACCCGAGGGCGACGCCACGGTGATCATCGCGGACGTGGTCACCGCGTGAACGGGTCGAGCCTCGTACGGTGACGGGCTCGACGCGGCGTGACACACCGGCGGGCACGGCGCCGAGGGGGCACAGACCGGAACATCGATCGATCGATGGCAACGCGTCTGCTTGATCCGTTCCATAGCCATTTAAGATTCAACATGTGAAGCGGTTTCGGGACAGGACGGCGCAGTGAGCGCGGCGGTCGGCGCCGGGGAGGTCACGACGGGCGCTCCCGCGCCGGTTCGGGGAAGACGCCGCAGGCGGTGGTTGTCCTGGACGGTCGTCACGCTGCTCGCCGTCTGGGCCGTCATCCGCGCGGGCGGCCTGGAGCAGGGATCGTTCCTGACGCAGCTGATGACCGTGACGCCCATCGGGGCGGGGATCGCGGCGCTGACCGCGGTGTTGTCGCTGCTGAGGCGCAACCGCCCGGCCGCGCTCGCCGCGGCCGTGGTGTGCGCGGTGATGGTCTCCGTCGTGGCGCCGCGCGCGGTGGCCGCGGAGCAGCCGGCGGCGCGGGGCACCCCGTTGCGGGTGCTGACGATCAATCTGTTCGCCAGGGCCGACGCCGAGACCGTGGTCGACCTGGTGCGCGAGCACGACGTGGAGGTGTTCAGCGCCCTGGAGCTCAGTCACGCCGAGGTGGAGAGGCTGGACGCGGCCGGGCTGGGGCGGCTCCTGCCGCACCGGGTGCTGCAGCCCTCCTTCGGCGCCACCGGCAGCGGCATCTTCTCCAAACATCCGGTCAAGGAGCTGACGGGGTTGTTCACGCCGATCGGGCACAACATGCCGGCCGCCACCGTGACGCTGCCGGGCGGGGGCACGGTCGAGTTCGTGGCGGTGCATCCCAACCCGCCGCTCGGCCGCAAGACCGAGGAATGGAACGCCGCACTGCGTGCCCTGCCCGCGGCCACCACCTCGTCGACGATCCGGGTGCTCGCGGGCGACTTCAACGCCAGCCTCGACCACCGCGCCATGCGCGACCTGCTCGGCCGCGGCTACGTGGACGCCGCCGACCAGGTGGGCATGGGCCTGGTGCCGACCTGGCCGAACTTCAGGAAGGTCCCGCCCATCATCTCGATCGACCACATCCTGGCCGACCGGCGGGTGAGCGTGCGCCGCGTGGAGATCTTCGACGTGCCGAACACCGACCACCGTGGCGTCTTCGCCGAACTGCGCCTGCCCTGAGCGTCCCGCCGAAGACGGCGCCGGGAAGGCGCCCGCTCGCCGGCGGGGCGGGCGGGCGCCGGTGGTGCCGCGTCAGGCCACGTTCTCTTCCCGCGCCCGCTCGAGGGTCTCGAGGTCGAACGCACCCGACTTGACGGCCGCGGTGAAGGCCGCCCAGTCGCGGCGGGGCACTTCCAGCACCGTGTCGGGGTGGTCGACGTGGACCACCTCCACGTGGTCGTTGATCCGCTTGGCCGCGACGCGGCCGGCGTCGTAGGTCATCTGCAGCACTCCTTTCACTACGTTGCGGAGGATCCGCCCCGGCCCCCCGTTCGCAGGCGGACCGGGGCGGTTGCGGGGAAGCCTTCCATCGGGCGGCCGTACAGGCCAGCGCCGTCCCTCCGCGTCCGGGTGGGAAATGCAACTCGCGGGCGTCGATCTTTGAGCCTCGGTGCAAAGATGCCCTCCCCGCCCGGGTGCGGTACCCGCGCCGGCGGCCACTCGCGTGCGGGCCCGCTCGCGACGCGCCTGATCGACATAGGCTTGCCGGTATGCCGTTGGCCGAGCCATACGACAACCATCGCGTCGAAGACGGCCTCCCTCAGCCCGCGCCGGTTCTCGACGTACGCGACACCACCGCGCAGTTCGGGGCCGTGACCGTGTCGCGCAGGAGTTTCGAGCCGCTGCGCCTGTGGCGGGCGGCCGAGCATCCCATGGACCCCCGGCTGGAGGAGACCTGCCAGTTGCTGGTCCCGCTGTCCGGATCGCTGCAGGTCATCTGGGCCCGGGGCCACGCGACATCGGGCGTCGGCGACCTGCTGGTGCACGACATGACGCAGGTGCTGGCCGCGCGTTTCCGGGCGCCGAAGCGGGGGCTGAGGTTCCAGGCCGCCCTGGTCGACGTGCCCCGGTCGCTGGTCTCCCTGCCCGCGCACCAGGTGGAGGCGATGCTGGGCAACACCATGCCGGCCACCCGCGGGATCGGCGCCCTACTGTCGAGCGTCGTCACCGGGCTGGCGGACAACCCCGGCTCCTACCGGCCGGCCGACGGCCCGCGGCTCGGCATGGTGGTGCTCGACCTGGTCTCCGCGCTGTTCGCGCACGCCATCGAGACCAGCCCCACCGTCCCGGCGTCCAACCGTGACGCGCTCATCCTGCGCGTGCAGGCGTTCGTGCAGGAGCATCTGAGCGACCCCGAACTGAGCCCTCGCGCGCTCGCGGTGCAGCACCACATCTCCACCAGCTACCTGCACCGGCTCTTCCAGGATCAGGACCTCACGGTCGGCGGCTACATCAGGGCGCAGCGGCTCGACCGCGCCCGGCGCGACCTGGCCGACCCCGCCCTGCGCGCGGTGCCGATCCACAGCATCGCGGCCAAGTGGGGTTTCTCGCACGCCGCCGACTTCAGCCGGGCCTTCCGCCGCGCATACGGCGTCTCGCCCCGCGACTTCCGCCGCGAGGCGATCCACACGGCTCCGCGCTGACGGGGCCGCGGTCACAGGGCCAGGCTCGGGGGTTCACCGCTGGTCGGATGGGGTGCACGGCACTTTTTAAGCGAGAAGTTAGCGGTGGTGCGTACGTTGACGACTTCGACGACACGACACCACACAGAGGACATGTCATGCAGTTGACCTCAAAGCAGACGGACCACCGTACACCCGTCCGGAGTGTCCGCATCACCTAGAGCTTCGCGAAGCACTGCTTTAGTGATGACAGCGCTGCCTACAGTCCGGCCCATGGGAACTCGCGTCAGGAGTTCCGAGGCGTGGTGCGAACTGCGTTTCACCTCCACGCCGCAGATCTCCATCTCCATCTCCCCCCACCTGACCGTGCTCGCCATGATCGCCGACGCCCTCGCGGGCCGTCGCCGCGGCCTGCCCGAGCTCTGGCGCAGGGCGATCAGCGCGCGCGTCGGCCCGCACGGGCACGAGGCCGTGCGACCGCTGGCCGTGCCCGGTCGCACGGTCGCGCCCGACAGTCTCGTGGCGAGATCCCCGATCGACGCGGACGTCACCGTGCAGAGTCAGATCAGCGCGCTCCAGGACACCCCGCCGGACGCCCTGATCAAGGACCTGGAGCAGACGTTCGGGCCGGGGACGCCGCCCGCGCACTGGCGCGCGGCCGCCGAACGGCCGCGCCACTGGCTGCGTGGTTACGCCGGCGCCCTGGCCGACGTCTGGAACACCACGGAGCCCCTGTGGAAGCGGGCCCGCCCGCTGCTGGAAAGGGAGATCGAGCGCGTCGGCGTGGCGACCGTGCGCGGCGGCCCCGAACTGCTGTTCGGCTCGCTCAGTGACCGCATCGTCAGCACCGAGCGCGGCCTGCTCATCTCCGACCTCGAAGCCGGCGGGTTCGAGCTGGGCGAGCGCAGGATCGTCCTGGTGCCGACGCTGGCGGGCAAGGACTCCGTGATCGTCAGCCTGGACGACCCGGAGGCGGTGTGGATCGCCTATCCGGTACGGGGCGCCGACTCGTTGTGGCGCAAACCGGTCAGGCCCTCGGTGGACGAGCTGTCCGCGCTCGTCGGCCCCATCAGGGCCGACCTGCTCTGCGCCCTCGACCAGCCCATGACCATGTCCATGCTGGCCGCGGACATGAAGATCGCCCCGAGCGGTCTCACGTACCACTGCGACCGGCTGCGCGCCGGGCGGTTGATCACGCGGGAGCGTCGCGGGCGTGAGGTGTGGATCGCCCGCACCCGCCGGGCGGAGGAGTTGCTGGAGCTCTTCCGGCGCTGAGCACAGAGAGGGGAGTGAGCGTGGGACTCACTTTTCACCGCGGCGCGCTGGAGACCTGCGCGACCGCGGCCAGGTCGGCGTCACGGGCCTTCGCGGGGCCGGCGGGCCAGGCGCCGGACGTGGCGGCCTTCGGCCACGTGTCCGGGTCGGCGGCGATGGCGACGGCCGCGGGCGACCTGCTCCGGGCCGCCGAGCAGGCGGCCAGGACCCTGGGCGGCCGTCTGGAGGCGGTGGAGCGCACTCTCGACGCCGTCGAGCGCACGGTCGTCGCCGCCGACGACGCCGCGGTCCGGCGGTGAGCGTTCTCGACGACGTCAGAGCCGCGCCGGGCGGCGGCGAGCTGGCCGACCTCGCGGCCAAGGTGATCGGGACGCCGGAGACGATCACCGCGGCGGCGACTGCCTGGCGCACCGCCGCGGGCACCGCCAGGGAGCACACCGGCGCGCTGCGCGGTGCGGTCTCCGACGTGGACGAGGCCTGGCAGGGGGCCGGCGCCGACGCGTTCACCGGCTACATGGGCCGCCTCGCGGGCTGCGGCGAGCGCTACGAGCAGGCACTGCGGGACTGCGCGGGCCATCTCGACGCCGCCGCGAGCACACTCGGCTCGGCGGAGACGCTGGCGCTCGAGACCTGCCAGGGGTACGCCGCCGCCGCACGGGAAGTGCGCGGGCGCACTCCCCCGCCCACCGAGCAGCAGGTCACCGAGAGCATGCGGCCGACGCTCGGCGAGGCCCGCGCGGCGCTGCAGAAGCTGGTCACCGACACCGGCAAGACGCTCGACGACCTGGCGGGCAAACTCCGGAGCGCGCTCGGCACGATCCCGGACGTCGCCAAGGAGCTGCCCGAGCCGGACGCGCAGTCCTTCGCGCCCGCCCCGGGCAGGAGGCTCGACTGGTCCCCCGCCGAGGGGAAGCCGCCCGCCACCACGCTGGCCTCGTCGCCGGGCGCGGTGGGCGGTGCCGGCGGCTTCGGCGGGTACGGCCCCAGCGGCCCGCCGCCGCCCGGAGGCGGGCCCGCCCCTCAGGGCCAGGTCGCCGGCTGGATCAACCAGGCGATCGCCGTTCTCAGGGCGCACGGCTACCCCCTGGAGAAGATGAACGCGAACGACATCTGGATGATCATCAGGCACGAGTCGGGCGGGAACCCGCACGCCATCAACAACTGGGACTCCAACGCGGCGAAGGGCACGCCCTCCAAAGGGCTGATGCAGACCATCGACCCGACGTTCGACGCCCACAAGCTGCCGGGACACGGCAACATCTACGACCCGGTCGACAACATCATCGCGGGCGTGCGCTACGCCATCGACCGCTACGGCTCGGTCTCGAACGTGCCGGGCGTGGTCGGCATGAAGACCGGCAGCGGCTACCGCGGCTACTGAGCCTGCTCGAACGCGGGTTTCGCCGCCCGCGCGGGGTCGAGCACGGGGCCCTCGGGGATGAGCTGGAGCACGTTCGCCGGGACGGGCGTGGCCTGGCTCGCGTCGTAGCCGAGCTTGCCCAGCACGTCTGCGCCCGGCACGGCGTAGCGGCGTCCGTCGGCGGTGACCAGGTAGTAGGACCGGACCGCCTTCAGCTGGCCGTCGCCGGGCAGGACGCCGGCCAGCACGGCCTTGCCCGGCGGCAGGCGTACGAGGTCGGTGGCGTCGCCGTGCGCCTGCGGCAGCGTGGCGCCGGTGGTGAGGCGGGCGCGGGTGGATCCCGTGCCCGTGTCGGTGTAGACGGCGCACAGCGGGCGGGCCGGGTCGTAGGCGGTCATGCGCGGCATGACGGGCGGCAGGCCGTCGGCGGGGATCGTGGTCCGCGAGCGGGGGGCGGCGTTGGCGGTGGCCGCGTCGATGGCGATCTCCATCACGGCGCCGCCGCGGTAGGCCTGCCTGCTCTCGGGGTCGCTGAGCAGCAGCGTGGCCTGGCCCTGGGTGACGGGGGCGAGCCCGTCGCCCAGCATGACGTACCAGCGGGGCTCGCCGCCGGCCACGCCGGCGGCGCGGAACACCTGGCCCACGGCGGCGGCCTTGCCCCCGGGGCCGGTGACCGGCCTGCCGCGGCCGCTGATGTCGGGGGCGGCCAGGTCGGGACCCTCCGGCAGCGCGTTGAGCCAGGCGACCGGCACCGGGGCGGGCGTCGTGGGGGTGAGCCCGCGGGCGATGCCGCCCGCCACGCGCATGCGGGTGCCGCGCCAGATGGCCCACTGCCGGCCGCCCACGTCGACGAGGATCGCGTCGCCGTCCGCGACCTGCTCGCCGCCGACCCCGCGACCGGCGACCAGCGTCACGTACGGCTTGCGCCCGGTCGGCTCAGCGCGTTCCTGCACGCAGACCGCCCAGGGCCCCTTGGCCAGGTGCTCGGGGGTGGGCAGCGAGTCGGGGGCGCCGGGGATGCCGATGGGCGCCCCGCGCTCGTACCCGGCCAGGGCCTCCCGCGCCACGACCCGTTCCTTGATCTGCCCTGAGGCGAGCACGAGGCGGGCTGAGGCGTAGTTGGCGACGGGGATGAGCCTGCGCTGGTCGTGGCTGTAGACGTAGCCGGCGCCCGTCTCGCGTTCGATGACGAGCGTGCCGGGCTCCTCGATCGACTTCGTGCCGCTGGGGCGCAGCAGGCCGTAGACGGCGAAGCCGACGCACAGCAGGACCGCCACCATGATCCCGGCCAGGAACCCGATGTTCTGCCGGCGCAGCGGCCACTCGGGCTGGTTGGGCTGGGCGCGCAGCAGAGCCAGCCCGATGCGCTGGATGGTGAGGCGGTACGCCTGGTAAAGGTCGCGCTGGCTGTGCACTAACGCCCCTTGCTTCCCACTAGTACTTACTAAACCCAATTTATCGGGATAAAAGATGCGAAGCCGCACGGTATCGCAGAGGCGAACAATAGCGGGCCGGTGAATGACGTTCCCGGCCGCTCCCCCGGCGGCGTCGCACAATGATGATCGTGGATCAGGACACCCGCTACATCACCCCCGACGCGATCGGCGAGGTCCGCCGCGACCTCAGGGAGGACCTGCTGCCGCTCTTCGCGGAGATCCGCCGGATCCTCGAGGAGAACAGGTCGCTCGACTTCCCCGCCTGGGGGCCGCTGGGCGAGTGGACGGCGGGCGCGCTCTACCGGTCGCTCATCGACGCGTTCGTCCGTGACACCGACGCGGCGCTCGGCGTCGTCAGGACGTGGGAGGGCGAGCACCTGCGCTTCGCCGAGCACAACTGGCGCGCGGCCGAGGACCTCGCCGTACGGCGGGTGGGGCGGCCGTGACCCGCAGGGTCGCCGGCCTGGCCAGGGACGGCTCACCGCTGCGCCCCTCGCCGAAGCTCCCGCCCGACCCCGGAGCCGTGCGGGACATCCTGCGCAGGGCGGGGCGGCTGGAGCCGTCCGTGCTCGCCGGCCTGGCGGCCACCGCCCCCGCAGTGGCGAACGTGCCGGCCATCTGGACGGCCGCCGCCAACCTCCAGGCGGGCGTGGGCGGCCGGCTCGACAAGGGCGCCAACAACGTGCTCACCGGCCTGATCAACGCGTCGGGGCAGAGGTGGATCGCCGAGGACCAGAAGGCGTTCGCCGACGCGGCCGCCGTGCTCCGGACGCACCTCGACGTCCTGCGCACCAACGTGCAGTGGGCGGCGGGGCACGTCGACGGCGTCGGCGACGGTTTCGCCGTCTACTGGGGAGCGGCATTCAAGATCGCGCAGGAGACGTACCTGCGGCTGGCCGCGCTGCGGGTGCTCGCGCTGGCCCCGCAGACCAGGGTGGCGGCGAGGATCGCGATGCGCAGGACGGGCGCGCAGGCAAGCGCGGCGCTGGCCGCGTCGACCGAGCGGCTGGGGCGGTTTCTCGGCTCGCTCGGCTCCAAGGACGTGCTGAGCGGCGTCGCGGCCGGGATCGGCGGCTCGGCCGCCGTGCAGCTCGCCTTCATGCGGCCGGACGGGGGCGCGGCGGTCGACTTCACCGAGGCGGCCGCCCGGACGGCGAGGGCGGGCACGTTCGCCGAGCCCGAGCGGGGCAGGCCCCTGCCGGACGCCGCCCGGTCCTTCGAGTGGCGGGTCAGGACGCCCGGCGGCGACATGAGCCTGGATGACGTGGTCAGGGACAGGAGCTAGCCGACCAGGCCGCGGATGGTCTCGTACAGGTCCAGTACGGCCAGCGCCAGCGGGATCAGCGCGATCATCAGCAGGATGTCGGCGATGTCGCCCACCCGCCCCCAGAACGGGGACGGCCGCCCCGACGTCAGCCACAACGCCGTGCCCGCCACGCCCAGGGCGAGCACCACCAGCGCGGGGACGATCCCGTAGAGCACCGTCCCGTCCGCCGCCACGGGCACGGTCCCGGCGGCGGCCAGCACCACCCCCGCCAGAGCCGTGGTCAGCAGCCGGACGCGCTGGCCACGGCCCTCGAACACGCGGGCCCGCATGAGCATCGACAACGACAACGCCGCGCTCATCGCGGTCGCGGCCCAGGCGCCGTCGAGGACGAGCAGCACCTGGGCGGCGAGCACGACGAGCGCCGCCCCGCCCAGCAGCCCGGCGCAGAAGCGGTCGGCGGCCACCGTCTTGTCGATCACCAGCTCGCCGTCGAGGTCGCCGCCCTCGCGCCGCAGTTCCTCGGCCGTCGTCGGCAGCGCGGGCAGCGGCATGCCCGCCAGCCGGAACGACAGCGACGGGATCACCGTCGTCAGCCCCACCGCGAGGGCGGCCAGCACCGCCGCCACTCCGGCCGCGGCCAGGTCGAAGCCCATGACCAGCCCCGACGCCGGCAGCCCGCAGAATGCGGCGGCGGCCACGCCGAGGAAACCCGGCAGCCCCTCCGCGACCGCGAACCCGGTCGCCGTGGCCAGCATCAGCACCACGCCACAGGCGGACAGCAGGTTGGCCGGCTGGAGGATGGCGCCGTCCGTGGCCGGTCCGAGCAGCCCGGCGACGAACCCGTACGGCAGGGCGGCGTACCCGATGATCGCACCCGAGCGCGCGTCGCCGAGCGCCCTCGACAGCGCCGTCGCGACCAGCAGCAGGACCAGCGCGACGACGCCCGCGACCAGGGCCGCGGGCGTCCAGGGCGGGCCGGTGGCGAGCAGCGCGGCGGCGCCCACGCCGAGCAGGGCGGCGGCGGCGCGCAGGCCGTACGACCTGGTGGTGGCGGGTTCCCAGCGGCCGGTGCGCTCCAGCACGCCCGTCGCCACGGCGTCGGCCACGTCGTCGAAGACGACCTCGGGCAGCTCGTGCCCGCGCGGGCGCAGGTGCAGGAGTTCGCCGTCGCGCACGGCCAGCTCGGACAGCGTGGCGTTGAGGTCGAACGGCGGGCCGCCGAGCCGCTGGAGCACCCAGCCGCCATGGGCCAGGCCCGCCTCCGCGAGCCCCTCCCCCGCGATGCGCAGGAGGGTGGGCAGCAGGTTGCCGAGCGGCATGTCGGGCGGCAGGCCGACATCCAGGAATCCGCGCGGGGTCACGACGGTGACCCGGCACAGGTCGGTTCCGGTGGCACTCATCCAGCCGAGTTTATGGATTGCTCATCGTGCGCGACGCGCTAAAAACATCGAGGAATTTTGAAATATCGCATAAAACGCTATGTCAGCGGCTTTTATGGGCCCTGATGAGTGGCAGCCTGATCGTGGTCCGCAGGCCCGAGCGGCGCACCCCGCCCGAGCCTCCCGCCGGCGAGGTGCTGCTGGAGTCGCCCCCGGAGATCCCCGAGACCGTGACCGGCGGCGGGCTGACGCAGCTGCTGACGTACCTGCCCATGATCGCCGGAGCCGGGGCGATGGCGCTGATGGTCACCGGCGGCGGCACCGGCAACCCGATCATGATGGTGTCCAGCGGCCTGTTCGCGGTCTCCATGATCGGCATGACCGTGGGCCAGATGATGCGCAACGCCGGCGAGCGCAAGAACCAGCTCAACGGCCAGCGCCGCGACTACTACCGCTACCTCGAACAGGTCAGGAAGCGGGTCCGCCGCGCCGCGGCGCAGCAGCACCGGGCCATGACGTGGAACCATCCCGACCCCGCCGCGCTCTGGTCGCTGGTGATGACCAGCCGGCTGTGGGAGCGGCGGCCGCGCGACGACGACTTCGCCCAGATCAGGATCGCCACCTCGGCACAGCGGCTGGCGCTGCCGATGATCCCGCCGGAGACCAAGCCGATCGAGGACCTCGACCCGATGACGGCGGGGGCGCTGCGGCGCTTCGTCCGCACGCACGCCACCGTGCCGGGCTTGCCCGTCGCGCTGGCGCTGCACTCGTTCGCCAGGATCTCCGTCACCGGGGATCCCGCGGCCGTGCGCGACCTCGTCCGGGCCGCGCTGGCGCAGGCGGCCGCGCTGCACTCGCCGGAGGATCTGCGGATCTCGGTGTGCGCCGGCGGCGAACGGGCCGCCGAATGGGAGCCGGTGAAGTGGCTGCCGCACGCCCTGCACCCGACCGAGGAGGACGGCGCGGGCCCGGTGCGGCTGGTCGTACGCGACCTCGGCGAGCTGGACACCCTGCTGGGCTTCGAGCTGAAGGACCGGTCCCGGTTCAGCAAGGGGCTCTCGCCGGACGCGCTGCCGTACCACGTCGTGGTGGTGGACGGCGGCACGGTGCCCGCGGGCAGCCAGCTCGCCCTGGACGTCATCGAGGGCGTCACCGTCGTCGAGCTCGGCGGCACGGTTCCGCAGGCCCCCTCGCAGCTCACCCTGCGCCTGGAGGTCGGTCCCGACGAGGTGGTCAGGGTCGTCGAGGACGAACTCGGCAAGGAGCAGAGGACGGGGCTCGGCCGGCCCGACCGGATGGCGCGGCCCGCGTTCGCCGCCCTGGTCAGGCAGCTCGCGCCGATGCGGTCGGGCACCGGCGGCAAGGAGGAGCAGCAGGACGTGTTCGCCACGAACACGACCCTCACCGACCTGCTCAGGATCGGCGACGCGCGGCGCCTGTCACCCGCCTCCACCTGGCAGCCCCGCCCGGCCAGGAACCGGCTGCGGGTCCCGATCGGGCTCGGCGCCGACGGGCGGCCGGTCGAGCTGGACATCAAGGAGGCCGCCCAGGGCGGCATGGGGCCGCACGGGCTGGTGGTCGGAGCGACCGGCTCCGGCAAGTCGGAACTGCTGCGCACGCTGGTGCTGGCGCTGGCGGTCACGCACTCGTCCGAGACGCTGAACTTCGTGCTCGTCGACTTCAAGGGCGGCGCCACGTTCCTCGGCCTCGACACGCTGCCGCACGTCTCCGCCGTCATCACCAACCTGGAGGACGAGCTGCCGCTGGTGGACCGCATGCACGACGCGCTCCACGGCGAGATGGTACGCAGGCAGGAACTGCTGCGCGCGGCCGGCAACTACGCCTCCCTGCGCGACTACGAGCAGGCCCGCGAGCAGGGCGCCGACCTGCGTCCGCTGCCGACGCTGTTCATCGTGCTCGACGAGTTCAGCGAACTGCTGACGGCCAAACCGGAGTTCGTCGAGCTGTTCGTGATGATCGGCCGGCTGGGCCGGTCGCTCGGCGTGCACCTGCTGCTGGCCTCCCAGCGGCTCGAATCGGGGCGGCTGCGCGGGCTCGACACCCACCTGTCGTACCGGATCGGGCTGCGCACCTTCTCGGCGGCCGAGAGCCGGGCCGTGCTCGGGGTGGCGGACGCGTACTCGCTGCCGCCCGAGCCGGGCAACGCCTACCTGATGTTCGAGACCACCGGCATGACCCGGTTCAAGGCCGCGTACGTGTCGGGGCCGTACCAGCCGGACGCGGCGCGCAACCGCGCGACGCCGGCCCGCTCGGGCCACCGCGGAAAGATCATCTGGTACGGCCCCGAGCGCGTCCCCCTGCCGCCCGTGACCGAGGCGCCCCCGCGGGAGGACGAGGAGGAGAAGCAGGCTAAACAGGACAGCCTGCTGGACATCGTGGTCGGGCG
Organism: Nonomuraea mesophila; assembly: GCF_004352805.1. Taxonomy (NCBI): domain Bacteria; kingdom Bacillati; phylum Actinomycetota; class Actinomycetes; order Streptosporangiales; family Streptosporangiaceae; genus Nonomuraea; species Nonomuraea mesophila. The sequence continues at coordinate 6,828 of NZ_SMLD01000050.1, read as the reverse complement.
GCTGACCGGCCAGGGGCCCCCCGCACACCGCATCTGGCTGCCGCCGCTCAAGGAGCCCGCCTCGCTCGACCGGCTGCTGCCGCCCATCGAGGCCACCCCCGGGCACGGCCTCACCGCGGCGGGCGTCGCGAGCGAGCGGCCGGGGCGGCTGCACGCCGTGGCCGGCATCGTGGACAGCCCGTTCGACCAGCGGCGGGACCCGTACTGGCTGGACCTGTCGGGAGCGGGGGGCAACGTCGCCGTCGTCGGCGCGCCGCAGACCGGCAAGAGCACGCTGCTGCGCACGCTGATCGCCTCGCTCGCGCTCACGCACACCCCCAAGGAGGTGCAGTTCTACTGCCTGGACTTCGGCGGCGGCACCCTGTCGTCGTTGTCCGGGCTGCCGCACGTCGGCGGCGTCGCCACCCGGCTCGACGCCGACGCGGTGCGCAGGACGGTGGCCGAGCTGAAGACGCTGCTCGACCGCCGCGAGCGGCTGTTCGTGGAGCGCGGGATCGACTCCATGGCCACCTACCGCAGGATGGTCGCGTCGGGCGCGTACGAGGGCGACGGCTGGGGGGACGTGTTCCTCGTCGTGGACGGCTGGGCGATCGTGCGCCAGGAGTACGAGCAGCTCGAACCCGACCTCGGCGACCTCGTCACCCGCGGGCTCGGCTTCGGCATCCACCTCGTCGCCACCGCCAACCGGTGGATGGAGTTCCGTTCGGCCGTCCGCGACCTGCTCGGCACCCGGCTGGAGCTGCGGCTCGGCGACACGTTCGACAGCGAGATCGACCGCAAGGCGGCGGCCAACGTGCCCGAGGGGGCTCCTGGACGCGGGCTCACCCGCGAGGCGCTGCACTTCCTCGCCGCGCTGCCGCGCATCGACGGCCGTTCCACCGTGGACGACCTGCCCGACGGCGTGACCGCCCTCGTCGAGGCTGCCGCGGCGGCCTGGCACGACCACCCGGCCCCGCCCGTACGCCTGCTGCCCGCCCTGCTGCCCGCGCACACGCTGCCGCGCGGCACCGGGGACCCGGCCCGCGTGCCGATCGGCATCGACGAGGCCGCCCTGGCGCCGGTGTCGCTGGACTTCGACGCCGACCCGCACTTCGTCGTGTTCGGCGACACCGAGACCGGCAAGACCAACCTGCTGCGTCTGGTCGCCGGCGGCATCGCGGACACGCACACGCCTCTGCAGGCGCGCTTCGTCGTCATCGACTACCGCCGTACGCTGCTCGACGCCACCGACACCGAGCACCGCATCGGCTACGCCGCCTCGAGCACCGCCGCCGCCACCCTGCTGCAGGGCGTGCAGGAGGTGCTGCAGACGCGCCTGCCGCCGCCCGACCTCACCTCGGAACAACTGCGGACGCGCAGCTGGTGGACCGGGCAGGACCTGTACGTGATCGTGGACGACTACGACCTCGTGGCCACCTCCGCCAACCCGCTCACCGTGCTCGGCGACCTGCTGCCGCAGGCCAGGGACATCGGCCTGCACCTGGTGCTGGCCCGCTCGATGGGCGGTGCGGGGCGCAGCATGCTCGACCCGGTCGTGCGGCGGCTGAAGGAGATGAACTCCCCGACCGTGCTGCTGTCGGGGCCGAGGGACGAGGGTCAGCTGTTCGGCAACGTACGGCCGCGTAAGCTCCCGGTGGGACGCGGCCTCTACGTGGACCGGCGGTCGGGCGAGAAGCTCATCCAGACCGCCTACCTGGGGTGAAGGACTTCGAGGGTTCCGGGGGTTTCGGGTCTCAGGGGCCGAGGTCGCGCTGGATGCGGGCCAGTTCTGCCGTCGCCTGGTCCATCGCGGCCTCGTACGCCTCCCGCGCCTCCCTCATGCGCAGATCGGCGGGGTTGGCCTCGGCGGCCAGGTCGAGCGGGCCCTCCCCCAGGACGTCGCGGAGCAGCTCGGCCGACTTGGCCTGCATGTCGGCCAGGGCCTCGGCGATCAGGGTCAGGATCGTCTCCGAGAGCCGCTGCGAGCCCCACCGCATGGCGCGCGGGTCGATGTCCAGGCCGGTGACGCCCTGCGCGGAGCACTCGACCGTGACCAGCTTGGCCTGGTCACGCGCGACGCCCGTGACGGCGAGCACCTGCTGGTAGAGCTCGTCCATCTCGGCGGCGGGCCGCTGTGCCTCGCCCACCAGCCGGTCGATGGCCTCCTCCTCGAACGTCGCCATCACCCCGTCACCCTTTCCCCCGCCATCACGCGCTCTCCCCGGGCCCGGCCTGGTCCGCGGTCCCGGATCCGGTCAGCCCCGCGCTCCCCGTGGACCCGGGCAGGCCCGTGGTCGCCTGCGGTGAGCTCTCCAGCCGGGTGTCGCTGAGCCGGCCCGCGACCGCCGACTGAGCTTCCCACCCGGCCATCAGCGCGAACCCGCCGCCCAGCAGCGCCTTCGTGCGCGGCCGAGTCTTCGCCATCATCTGCACCGCCTTGCCGAGCACGCCCTTGCCGCCCTCGGCGAACGTTCTCGCCCTGGCCGCGATCGTCGCGGCCTGGTGGTCCGCCCTGCGGCCGAACCCGGTGGCGGCCACCTCGGCGGCCACCCTGGTGAACGGGTTCGCGGCGGCGAACCTGTGCATCAATCCCGCCAGGGCGATGCCCGTGCCGGTGGCGAAGACGGCCTTGCCGAGGACGTCGTACACGTTGGCGGTGACGCGCAGGGTGTCGGCCGTCGCCCTCGGCGAGGCGACCTTCTGCGCGGCGTCGTCGGAGTAGGCCAGCACGGTGTCCTTGTAGAGCTCGGCGCTGGCGGCGGACCACTCGACGTCGCGGGTGGCGGAGTCCACCCGGTCGGGGTGCCGCTCCAGTGCCGCGGCCAGCCGCTCCCACTCGTCGGCCGCCGCCTGCTGCTGGGCGGGCAGGCCGTACATGAGGGGCAGGATCAGCGTGGCGTAGCGGGCGCGGTTCCAGCCGAGGAGCTGCGAGCCGAACACCGCCGCACCCGTGCCCGCGATGACCGAGTCCGGTTGTTCAAGCACGGAGCCTCTCTTTCACGCCTGCATGCCGGTCTGGGACTGGGTTCGCGGGTCGGCCGGCATGCCTGCGGCCAGCCCCGCCGCGCTCGCGTCGCCGTCCGTGTAGTCGTTGGCCGTGCCGTACGCCCTGTCGTGGATGTCGGCCACCTCGTCGCGCTTGGCCGACAGATAGGTGCGCGCGGCCGCCTTGACGTCGTCGAAGGCCTGCCCGAGCGACCCGCCGAGCAACCCGAAGGCGCCGTACGCTCCGGAGGTGAGCTCCACCCGCCCGATGGCCCGGCTCATCTCCTCCAGGTCGTGCATGGGCGCGGCGACCATGTTGCGGCCCATCTCGCGGATCGACTCCACCTGGGCCGCGACCGAATTCTGGGTCATGGCCTCACCCCACCACCGGCGGGCCGGAGTCGATCGCCGGCCGGAAGAAGTCGTCGTCGCCCTTCGGCGCGAGCGAGCGGCGGCCCGCCCGTCCGTCCTGCGGGACCGCTCCGCCCATGGGCATGAACGGCACTCCGCCGCTCGCCGTCACGCCCGGCTCCCGCGCGCCGGCGGGCGTCACGGCCGGGGAGGGAGAGGCGCCCACGACCGGCACGGTGCCCGGCCGCACGGAGGGGCCGGTCTCGGCCGCGACGCTCCTGGTACGCGCCGGGTCCCTGGAGTCGGACGGATCATGACCCGTGGACGGGGACGGCCCGCCGTCGCGCCTGAACGAGGGCGTCGTGGCGGGCGGGCCGGACACGGGTACGCCGGCCGGGGGCGTTGCTGGAGGGCGCGCTGCCGCGGGGGCGGGCCCGGTCGCTGTCGTGGAGGGAACGGGCTGCGGCGTGCCCGCGATCCCCGTCGGCGGCCCGCCGCCCGGGTTCCCCGACCCGGGCCCTGCTCCCGGCCCTGTTCCTGGTCCTGGTCCTGGGCCTGTTCCTGATCCGGGTCCTGGTCCGGGTCCTGGTCCCGGCCCGCCGGCGAGGGCTCCCGGCGGCGAACCGGCGGGCGCGGGCTGGGAGCCCGGCGTCGCGGCCAGGTCGGTGGCGGCCGGAGCCGTGCCGTCGTACGGCGGGGTCCCGTGGCCGCCGCGCAGCGGCGTCGCGGCCCGCTCGGACGGCGGCAGGTACGGCGCGGGCGACGCCAGTTCCGCGTCCCAGGGCAGCCGCTCCGGGATGTCCTGGTACGCCTGGTGGTAGGTGCCGTTCAGCTTCGTCATGAACTCCCGCGCGTCGGCGTCGGGATCGTTGGCCGGCATCGACTGTCCCGCTCCCATGCCACTGGCCTCCACCCAGTACGTGCGCTGTTCCGTGGCCTGGTCGAATCGTTCCTTGGCCGAGGTCAGCTCGCGGCTCACCCTCTCCAGCGAGGGCGGGACGGCGTCCACGCCCTCCCGCAGCGCCTGAAGGTAGGTCTGGAGGCGCTTCATCCGGGCGAGCATGGCCCTGGCCGACTCCCCGCCCCACGCGCCGTCGGCCACCAGGCGGGCCGCGCTGTCGCCCAGGGTCGCGATCGTGGTGGTGAGCAGTTCGGAGGCCGACTTGTAGGCCTCCGAGACGGGCCCGAACTCCTCCGGCCTGGTCCCCATGACCATCCGCCGGATCTCCTCGCGCCCGCCGTACCCGTCGGCGTTCCCGCCCTGGAGGCAGCCGTTCCTGATCGGCTTCGGTTCCGGCACGCGTTGTCCTCTATTCCTTGCCCGGCGCAGCGGCGGCCCTCTGGTCGGCGTCCCGCATGGTGCCGGCGGTGGCCGCCAGGTCGTCGATGACCCGCTGGACCTGCTCCAGCACGAAGTCGAGCGAGTCGCAGGTGGCCATCCTGGCGCGGACCACCGTGCCGGCGTACCCCTGGGCGATGTCCCAGTCGCCCGGAGCCGCCGGGGACAGGTCGGGCACCTGGTATCTGGCCGCCTCCAGCCGGGGCAGTAGTTCCCTGGTCAGCTTGCCGGCCACGTCGAGGAGCGCCTCCGGCTCGCACTTCACCACGTCCCCCGCGGTGGCCGGGTCGATGAGCGGCTCGTCCACCGTGGGTCAGGTGCCCCAGCGGCGCATGTTGGCGTGCTCGGCGTCGCGCATGATCTGCGTCGCGTCGTGCAGCGCGGGACCGAAACGCTGCATGGTGTCGCCCATGGCCACCACGGCGCTGTTCCACTCGTTCTTGGCCGTCAGGTAGACGTCCTTGGCGGCGCCGTCCCAGGTCTCCAGGATCTTCAGGTCGCTTTCCAGGTCGGCGAGTTCGCCGGTCAGGTTCGCGTAGGCCCGGCCGAGCTCCGTGGCGATCTCATCCATCTCGTCGAAATTCGCGAGGATGATCTCTCCGCCACCGTTCATGGTGAATCTCCGTTCGTCAGACTTGGCCGGCGCTCAGCGCGGCCTTGAGCCGTGCGGCGACGTCGCTCGCGTTGGTGTTCGCCTCGTCGTACTGGATGCCCGAGCCCTTCAGGTTCTCCGCGATCGTGTGCAGCGCGTCGATGACCCTCTTGAACTGCGGGTTCCACTCGTTCAGCACCTGCGAGTAGACGGTGGCGGACTGGCCCTGCCACGCGGCGCCGAGCGTCGCCGGGATCTGGGTGAGCCGGTTGTGGATCTGCATGATGTTCTGGTGGGCGATCAGCGCGCGTTCTGCGGCGCTGTGCTGGCTGCCCGTCTCATACCGTGTGGGCTCTGGCACGTGCACCTCTCGGTCTCGTGGCCCGGAAATCGACCGGGTTCCCGTACTTTCCGATCAACGTAAGTGGGCCGGGACGAGGCGATCCACCCTTTCAACTTTCCTGTAAGTGTCACCGTGTCTCCCGTGCGGACGCCCGTGCGGGCCTCTGTGCGTTCCCCGCACGCCAGCCCCTGCCACGGGCCCTGGGCAGCATCAACGCCACGAAGACCACCAGTGCGGTGGCTCCGACCGCGCCCGCGGCGATGGCGACCGCGATGGCCTGTTTCCGCGCGTCCGGCACCGGCGCTCTGGCCAGCACGATCGGCGGGGCGGCGGCTTCTCTCTCCTCGGTGGCGGGGATCACCGAGGTGACCGCGAGCAGCGGGTTGACCAGGCCGGCTCCGGTGCCCGCCGCGCCGCCGCCCTCGGCGGTGCGCTCCAGCCTGCGCTTGATCTGCCAGTGGTCGAGCTCCGGATGCCTGGCTCTGATCAGCGCGACCACGCCGGACACGAAGGGGGCGGCGAAGCTGGTGCCGTCCAGTTCCGTACGGTAGCCGCCGCCGGTCCAGGCGCTGGTGATCCCGGCTCCCGGTGCGGTGACCGAGATGCGGGTGACGCCGTTGGAGAACTCCGACTTCGCGCCGTCGGGCGAGGCCGAGCCGACCGCGATCACGCCGGGATACTCCGCCGGGTACGCGGCCGCGACCGCGCCGTCGTCCTGTTTGACGTTGCCCGCCGCCGCCACGATCACCGTGTCCTTGTCGTGCGCGTACGTCACGGCCGACTTCAGGGCCGGATGGTCCTGGGCCTGCACGGACACGTTGATCACGTCCGCGCCGAGGTCGGCGGCCCGCCTGATGGCCCTGGCCAGCCGCGACACGTCGCCGGAGCGGCCCTCGGTCTGTTTGATCGACAGGATCCTGGCGTCCGGCGCGACCCCCATCACGGGCACGCCGCGCGAGGTGAGGTCGCGGCCGGCGATGATCCCGGCGACGGCCGTGCCGTGGCCGACGCAGTCGCGTCGGTCGGTTCCGGTGAGGTCCTCCTGCCGGACGACCACGCCGGACAACTGCGGGTGCGTGGCGTCCACGCCGCTGTCGACCACGGCCACCGTCACGCCTTCACCCCTGGTCAGCCGCCACACCCGATCGAAGCGCAGCCGCTGCTGGGGCCACGGCTCGCCGGTGACCTCCGCCACGCCGGGCTCGGGTTCGCAGCGCACCACGGGAGTGGTCGCGGGGG